>JBKJLP010000098.1:0-2585 GCA_046596735.1 Mycobacteriales bacterium
GCTGCAGTCAGCCGAGGTCATGAAGGCCGCGGTGGCCTATCTCGAGCCGTTCATCGAGGGCAATGCCGATGGTTCCGCCCGTGAGGCCAAGGCCCGGATCGTGTTGGCCACTGTACGCGGCGACGTCCATGACATCGGCAAGAACCTGGTGGACATCATCTTGTCGAACAACGGGTTCGAGGTCGTCAACATCGGCATCAAGCAGCCGATCTCAGAGATCATCCGCGCTGCCGAGGAACACGATGCCGACGCGATCGGGATGAGCGGGCTGCTGGTCAAGTCGACCGTCGTGATGAAGGAGAACCTCGAGGAGCTCAACAGCCGCGGCTTCGCCGGGCGCTGGCCGGTGCTGCTCGGTGGCGCTGCGCTGACCCGCGCGTATGTCGAGACCGACCTCGCCGAGGTCTATGAGGGTGAAGTTCGTTATGCCAGGGATGCTTTCGAGGGTCTGCGCCTGATGGATGCCGTGGCGGCTGCTCGGGCCAACCCGGAGCTCAGCGTCGCGGACACCCTGCCTGAGCTGCGTAAGCGCCGGGTTCGCGCAGTCGCGGCTCCGGCCGACGATGACGCACCGCCCGATACCACGCGTTCGGACGTGATCCAGGACAACAGCATCCCGGAGCCGCCGTTCTGGGGCACCCGGGTCGTCAAGGGCATCGCCCTGGCCGACTACGCGTCCTACCTGGACGAGCGGGCTACCTTCCTGGGTCAGTGGGGGCTCAAGGGCGAACGCGGTGAGGACGGTGCGTCCTACGAGGACCTGGTCGAGACCGAGGGCCGGCCGCGGATGCGGATGTGGCTCGAGCGGATCAAGACAGAGGGCCTGCTGGAGGCCGCTGTCGTGTACGGCTACTTCCCCTGCTATAGCGAGGGGAACGACCTCGTTGTCGTTCATCATGAGGAGGGCGCTGACGGCAAGAAGGTCGGCAGCGAGCGGGCACGCTTCTCCTTCCCGCGCCAGCGCCGCGACCGTCGGCTCTGCCTGGCCGACTACTTCAAGAGCAAGGAACGCTACGAGGCTGACGGCGAGCCTGACGTCATCGCCTTCCACCTGGTGACGATGGGCGCCCGGGTTGCCGAGGCGACCGCAGAGCTGTTTGGTCGCAACGCCTACCGCGAGTACCTCGAGCTGCATGGTCTGTCGGTGCAGCTGACCGAGGCGCTCGCCGAGATGTGGCATGCCAGGGTCCGCGACGAGCTCGGCTTCGGCGCCGAGGACAACGACGACCTCGGCGCCATCCTGCGTCAGGGCTACCGCGGGTCTCGCTACTCCTTCGGCTACCCGGCCTGTCCGGACCTGGCGGATCGCGCTGTCCTGGTGTCGCTCCTGGACCCGTCGAGGATCGGGGTGACGCTCTCCGAGGAGCTTCAGCTACACCCGGAGCAGTCCACCGACGCACTGGTCGTCCATCACCCCGAAGCCAAGTACTTCAATGCGACCTGACTGCAATGCGACCTGACTGCTACGCAACGTGACCGGTCTTCCGGCCGCGGTCCTGTGGGACATGGACGGCACCCTGGTGGACACCGAGCCCTACTGGATCGCCGAGGAGCGCCGGCTGGTCGAGCAGCACGGCGGGGTGTGGACCGACGAGCACGCCCACCAGCTCGTCGGAAACGACCTGCTGGTCTCGGCCGAGTACATCCTGGCCCACTCCCCGATCGAGCTGACACCCGTGGAGATCGTCCACGTGCTGCTGGCCGGCGTCGTTGTCCGGGTCGCCGAGCATGTGCCGTGGCGCCCGGGCGCCCGGGCGCTACTGGCCGGCCTCGGGGCCAAAGGGGTCCCGTGTGCCCTGGTCACGATGTCCTGGGAGTCGCTGGCCACCGCCGTCCTGAACAACCTGCCGAAGGGCAGCTTCAACGCCGTCATCACCGGAGACGCGGTGAGCCATGGCAAGCCCCACCCGGCGCCGTATCTGGCTGCTGCCCGCCTGCTCGGGGTCGCGCCCCGAGCCTGCATCGCGATCGAGGACTCGCCGCCGGGCGTCGCCTCCGCGGTGGCGGCCGGCATGGCGACGATTGCGGTGCCTCATCATGTGCCAGTGCCCGAAACCGTTGGGGCCGTTCAGATCTCGACCCTGGCCGGTCTCGAACCGGAAGACTTGCTGCGTCTCTTCGCCTGACTCCTGCGGCCCGGCGGGAGCGGGTCGTCGAGCTGGCTGTTCGTGACCCGTACTGTGTCGATATGACACAGGTCCCCATGACGCAGCACATCTCACACTGGATCGACGGACGCCTGACCCAGGGCACCTCCGGCCGCACCGCCCCCGTCTTCAACCCGGCAACGGGTCAGCGCAGCGCCGACGTGGAGCTTGCCAGCGCACGCGAGGTCGACGCCGCGGTGGCCAGTGCCGTGGTCGCAGCGCGGGACTGGCGGCACGCGTCCCTGTCCCAGCGCGCAGCTGTGCTCTTCGCCTTCCGCCAGCTCTTGCACGAGCGCACCGACGAGCTCGCGGCGATCGTCACGGCCGAGCATGGCAAGACCCTGCCCGATGCAGCCGGTGAGATCGCCCGGGGCCTGGAGAACGTCGAGTTCGCCGCCGGTGTGCCACAGCTGCTCAAGGGCGGCTTCTCCGAGCAGG
>JBKJLP010000109.1:0-4481 GCA_046596735.1 Mycobacteriales bacterium
GCAGCAAGAAGATCGTCTACCCGGCCACGCTGGCTGAGGGCAACACCTACAAGATGCCCCCGGGCGTCAGCGTCAAGTAGCTCACTGACCTGGTCCGGCGGCACCCGCCGCCGGACCAGGTCGTCCTGCTCGGCCTGTCCCTCACCCGTCCCGAAGGAGGCCCGTGGACGTCCTCGTCCAAGGCACGTTGACCAGCGCCGTCATCGCCCTCGTCGCGATTGGGTTCTCCCTGGTTTACGGGGTCGGCGGCATCGTCAACCTCGCGCACGGCTCGTTCTTCATGATCGGCGCTTACGGCGCCTACGCGGCCTCCGAGCAGGGCGCGCCCGTCCTTGTCGCGGCCGTTGTGGGTGTGCTCGGGGCGATGCTCGCCGGCGTGTTGCTCGAACGCCTGATCATCTCCCGAATCCGGCACCAGGAGGTTGCGGTCCTCATCGCGACGCTTGCCGTGGCGATCCTGGTCGAATCCGGGGTGAGGTTCTTTTACGGGGGCCTGGAGCGCCAATTGCCCGGGTTCGTCAGCGGGGCCGTCGGCGTTGCCGGCGTCGACCTGCAGAAGACGCGACTGTTGGCGGGCGTCGTCGCGTTTGTGGCCATCGCCGCCGTGCTGTTGGTGCTGACGAAGTCCCCTGCAGGCCGGATGGTCCGAGCCGTCGCTGAGGACGAGGAGGCTTCGCGGCTCATCGGTGTCCGGCCGGAGCGCGTGACGCTGTACGTCCTGGCTATTGGCGCCGGGCTCGCCGGCTTGGCCGGCGTCCTGACCGCACCGTACGGCGTCCTCACGCCGACCATGTGGCTTCTCCCGCTGACGCAGGCGTTCGCCATCGTCATCCTTGGCGGCCTGGGCAGCATCCAGGGCACGGTCCTCGCCTCGGTGATCATCGGCTTTTTGGACCGGTTCATCGCCTTCAACGTCAAAGATGGCGACATCAAGGTCGGACTCGTGACCGTCATGGTCATCCTCGGCACGTTGGTCCTGCGACCTCAGGGCCTGCTCGGAAAGGCGATTCGATGACCGCCGGACTCGCGCAGTGGGGCAGGCGACTGCTCTCGATGAACATCGCGTTGCTTATCGCGCTGCCGATCTTCCTCATCTTCTTCCCGCGGATCATCGATAACACGACGCTGCTCCAGGTTGTCGGCACCGCCAACATCTTCGTGATGTTCGCCGCGTCCTGGGACATTTTGTCCGGCTACACGGGTCAGGTGAATTTCGGTCACGCGGCCTTCATTGGCTTCGGTGCCTACACCGTGGCGCTGCTCAGCAAGTACCACCCCGACGTCTCCAACGTCATGGCGCTGCTCATCGGCACCTCCACGGCTGCCCTGCTCGGCGTTGCCATCGGCGTTCCGTGCTTGCGTCTCAAGGGGCCTTATCTCGCCTTGGCAACGCTGTCGGTGGCGGGCGCGCTGGTGCAGCTGACCTTCATCTTCAAGCGCCAGACCGGCGGAGAGGACGGCATCGCTGGCATCAAGGGTGTCACCGACGGTGTGGTGACCAACAACGTGGGTGAGTTCTTCTCCAAGCTGGTGCTCGGGCCGCGCACGTTCGACAACCTGTCCGGGTTCGACCAGTACATCTACGTCAGCTACTTCGCGTCGCTGGTCGTGATGGTCGTCATGGTCGGCGGACTGATGCTGCTGGGCTACGGCAAGCGCGGCCTGGTGCTGCGCTCGATTCAGCAGGACGAGATGGCGGCTGAAGCCGCTGGCGTTCCGCTGACCCGCTACAAGCTCGGTGCCTTCGTCCTCTCGGCTGCCTGCGCCGGGTTGGCCGGTGGTCTCTACGCGCAGATCCGTGGCACGGTCGCTCTGGACCTGCTGGCCGTCGACCTGAGCCTGCTCGTGATCATCATCGCGGCGTTCGGTGGCGCAGGCTCGATCATCGGCCCGGCCGTCGGGGCCTACGTCGTGATCCTGCTGCAGGGTTACTACCTGGACAAGGTCAGCGTCTACAGCAGTCACCCCGAGCTCAAGATCGGCAGTTTTGCGCTGCTGCTCATCGTGGTGCTCCTCGTTCAGCCGCGCGGCCTCGTACCACCGCTGCTCAAACGCCTGTCCACGATGAGACTGGGTGATGCCGCATGACCGCGCTGCTCGAGGCGGTCGCGGTGAGCCGGGTCTTCGGCGGCCTGACCGCAGTCAACGAGGTCAGCTTTGCCGTTGAGGAGGGTGCCGCGGTCGGGCTGATCGGCGCCAACGGCGCTGGCAAGACGACGCTGTTCAACTGCCTGACCGGGTTCGACAAGCCGACGAGCGGCGACGTCCTGCTGCGCGGCAAGAGCTTGCTCAAGATGGCGCGACACAAGGTCGTGCGCGCCGGTGTTGCGCGCACCTTCCAAATCGTGCGTCCCTTCCCGGACCTGCCGGTCCTGGCCAACGTGCTCGTGCCACTGATCGCCCGCGGCGAGAAGGGCGACCTGCGTGCCAAGGGGCTGCAGGTCTTGGAGCGGGTGGGCCTGACCCATCGAGCCGCCTCGCCAAGTTCGCAGCTGTCCGAGGGCGACCTCAAGCGGCTGGAGATGGCCCGGGCGCTTGCTACTCGACCCTCCCTGTTGCTGCTGGACGAGCCCTTCGCCGGACTGTCGGTGGCCGAGATTGAGGTCCTGTCGGACACGATCCGTCAGCTGCGGACCGACGGCACAACGCTGATCGTGGTCGAACACAAGATCGGCTCACTGCTTGCGCTGGTCGATCGGGTCGTGGCCATGGATCAAGGTGCGGTCATCGCCGACGGAGTGCCCGATGCGGTCATGCGCGATCCAGCGGTCGTGACCGCCTACCTCGGAGGAGGCGCGACCAGTGACCACTGATACGGCGCAGCACGTACTCACCGTTCGTGGGTTGAAGGTCGCCTTCGGCAAGGCGCAGGTGCTCAATGGCATCGACCTGCACGTCGACCGTGGCGAGTGTCTCGCCGTCGTTGGACCTAATGGCGCTGGCAAGACCACCCTGTTGCGCGCCCTGTCTCGGCTCAACACCAGCGTCAGTGACAGCATCGACTTCGACGGCAGTGACCTGCCCAAGACGCCGTACGACGTGGTTATGGCTGGGCTCGTCCACTGCCCGGAGCGGCGCCGGCTCTTCCCTGGGCTGTCGATCCGGGACAACCTCGAACTCGGCGCCCGCCGCCTTCGCAAGAGTCCGGATACCAAGGCCGAGGACCTCGAACGGGTCTACACGTTGTTCCCCAAGTTGAAAGAGCGGTCTACGCAACACGCCGGCACGTTGTCCGGAGGCGAGCAGCAGCAGTGCGCCATCGGGCGCGCGCTGATGGCCCGGCCCACGCTGCTCCTGCTCGACGAACCCACGCTCGGGCTTTCGGTCGGGGTCAAGGAGGCCATCGTCGGCAGCATCCAGATCATCAAGGACTCGGGGACGACGATGCTGCTCGTCGAGCAGGACGTCGGCTTCGCCTTCCGCTGCGCGGACCGGGTCATCGTGTTAGAGCACGGGCTTGTTGCCCGCGAGGGGCCGACCGCACAGATTGCGGCGGACCCCTACGTCAAGCAGGCTTATCTGGGTGTCGCGTAAGCGCTGGCACCAACGTCGCAGCACCGCCCGATCCACGATCCAAGGAGCGCCATGTCACTCACCATCGCCAGCATCCTGGCGGAGTCCGCCGTCCGGCACGCCGACCGACCGGCGGTGGTGATGGGACCGATGCGGATCACCTATACCCAGCTGTGGCACGGGGCGCGGCAATACGCCGCCGTGCTGCGGGACAACGGCGTCGGCCCGGGTGACAAGGTCGCTCTGCTGCTGCCTAACACTCCGCACTTCCCGCTGGCCTACTTCGGCACGCTGGCCCTTGGCGGCGTCGCCGTACCCGTGCACGCCCTGCTTAAGGCCGAGGAGATCGAGTACGTCCTGCGCGACTCCGGCGCCAAGGCGCTGATCTGTGCAGCGCCGCTGCTCGGCGAGGGAGCCAAGGGCGCGGAGCTGGCCGGAATCCCGGTGCTGTCGGTGCTGGAGGACGCGGCGTCCGACACGGGCATCACCCGGCTCGACGAGCTCGCCGGCATCCCCGTGCTCGCGGTCATGGATTCCCCTGGGGGTGTGGCTAGCGACGCGACTATCGAGCGCATCGACAACAAGGCCTTCGAGGTGCAGCCGATCGACGCGATCGTGCCGCGAGAGCCGGAAGACACGGCGGTCGTTCTGTACACGAGTGGCACGACCGGCAAGCCCAAGGGCGCCGAGATCACCCACCTCAACGCGACGATGAACGTGATCGCCTGCGCGACGTACGCCTTCGACATCACCGCCGACGACGTGGTGCTCGGCTGCCTGCCGCTGTTCCACACGTTCGGCCAGACCTGCTGCATGAACACGGCCTTCTTCGTGGGGGCCTGCGTCGTCATGCTGCCGCGCTTCGACGGCACCCAGGCCCTCGAGCTGCTCGAGAAGGAGCAGTGCACGATCTTCATGGGCGTGCCGACGATGTACGTCGGCCTGCTCGAGGCGGCCAAGACCTCCGA
>JBKJLP010000111.1:0-2836 GCA_046596735.1 Mycobacteriales bacterium
CTGTGGTGCACGACGATCGCGCCCCAGGGCACCGTGCCGCCTCCGGTCTCCCAGACCGGTCCCGCGTTCCCGGCGCTGCCGATTGCCAGCGCGACGGCCGCCGCGAGGACGGGAGAAATCATTTCACCGACGGCTTGAGCCGGCGCAGCAGCGCACGGTCGAGCAGTTGGGTGGGCTTCACCGTGCCGAGCGCGCGCAACATGCTGGTCTTCGGCCCGGGGTTGCGTGTCTCCATCTCGCCCAGCATGGCCTTCACCTTCTGCCGCTGCATCGAGGTGTCGCCACAGTGCTTGCACATGCAGCCGATCACGGGGAAACGCATCAGCCGGGTGTACTCGCGGATGTCGTCCTCCCACGCGTATCCAAGCGGGCGGATGACGACGTTCTTCCCGTCGTCGGCGTCGAGACGGATGGGCATCGCCTTGAGCTCGCCGTTGAAGAACAGGTTGAGCATCAAGGTTTCGATGATGTCGTCCGCGTGGTGGCCGAGCGCGATCTTGTTGCAGCGGAGCTCGCCGGCGAGCCTGTAGAGCACTCCGCGGCGCAGGCGCGCGCAGAGCGAGCACGCCGTTCCATCCGGCTCGATGATCGCCTTTATCGCCTGGTCGATGTCCGTCGACTCGATGTGGTGCTCGTAGCCGTTCTCGGCGAGGTAGTCCTCGACGATGTCGGCGCGGTAGCCGCGGAAGCCCTGATCGATGTTGACCCCGACCAGATCGAACTTCACCGGAGCGCGATCGCGCAGCAGGCTCAGGATCCGCATCATGGCGTAGGAATCCTTGCCGCCGCTCATCGCCACCGCGATGCGATCCCCGTCCGCGATCAGGTCGTGCTCGTGGATCGCCTGCCCGGCGGCGCGCAGCAGTTTCTTCTCGAGCTTGTCGCGCAGGCGCAACTCGTCGCGCGATGGCGGAGCTTCCTGCAATCCGCGCTTGCCGCTGCTTCCGTGACCGAGCTGCACCAGCATCTTCTAAACCTCGATGGTCACGATCTTCTTGATCATCCAGGCCCCGGCGAACTGCATGGTGAGCATGATGATGAGGAACATCCAGCCCAGCGCGGTCTGCCACAACCGCGCGATGAGCTGCTGGTCCATGAGCCACAGCACGTACATCAGCACGAACGGCAGGGCGACGATGACGATGCCCTGCATTCGGCCTTGCGCGGTCATGGCGTCGATCTTTCCCTCGACCTTGCGCCGCTCGCGGACGGTGTAGGCGATGGTGTCGAACACTTCGGCGAGGTTGCCGCCCGACTCGCGCAGGATGGTGATGCTGGTGATGATGATCTGGATGTCCTCGGTGGCGATCCGCTTTTCGAGGTTGTAGAGCGCCTCGTCGATGCGGACGCCGAGCTTCTGCTGGCTCATGACCAGCGCCCACTCCTGCGAGAGCGGGTTGGGGAGCTCCTGCACGATCATGTCGACGGCCTGCAACAGCGAGAGGCCCGACTTCAGCGAGTTGGCGAGGAACGTGAGGCCGTCGAGCATCTGCTCGTCGAACTGCCGGACGCGCCGGCGCCACATCCAATTGACGGCCTTGCGCGGTAGCGTCCAGCCGGTGGGGAGCTTCCACGGTCCGTACGCCAAGAACGCGCAGATCGGGATCCGGAGCATGTACTTCCAGGTCGCGCCCGAAAGACCGCCCGTCACCCACCAGCCGACGGCGAAGGAGAACACCGTGCTGCCGACGATCATCATCACGCACTGTCGCGCGGTGACCGTCAGGAACATGCGGTCGAACATCGTCACCATCCACGCGACGTATCCGGTGGTGTTCTCGCGCAGCTTTCGGGCGAACCAGTCGTAGGACCCTGCGACGAACAGGAACGCGCCTGCCCCGAGGAGGACGGCGGCGAGCATGCGCATCAGGAGAGAGGTCATCGGCGTCCCTCAGCTCTCGCGGAAAATGCCCTTGGGCAGCTTGATTCCACGCGCCTGCAGTCCTTCGACGAACCGCGGAATGAAGCCGGTGGAGATGAACTTTCCGACGACCTTGCCGCGCTCGTCCACGCCGGTCTGCTTGTAGGTGAAGATGTCCTGCATCGTGATCACCTGGCCTTCCATGCCGGTGATCTCCGTGATGTAGGTGACCTTGCGCGAGCCGTCCGAGAGTCGGGTCTGCTGCACGATCATGTTGATGGCGGAGCTGATCTGCTCGCGGATCGCGCGGCTGGGCATGTCGAGGCCGGCGAACATGACGAGCGTCTCGAGGCGCGCCAGACAATCGCGCGGATTGTTCGAGTGAACTGTCGTCATGGAGCCGTCATGGCCGGTGTTCATGGCCTGCAGCATGTCCAGCGCTTCGCCGGCGCGGCACTCGCCGACGACGATGCGGTCCGGGCGCATGCGGAGGGTGTTGCGGACCAGGTCGCGGATGGTGACTTCGCCCTCGCCTTCGATGTTCTTGGGGCGGGTCTCCAGACGGACGACGTGCTCCTGCGGGAGCTGGAGTTCCGCCGAGTCCTCGACGGTGATGATGCGCTCGTCGCTGGGGATGAAGCTCGACATGACGTTCAGGAGGGTGGTCTTGCCCGACCCCGTGCCGCCCGAGATGACGATGTTGAGGCGCGCCTCGACGCAGGCGCGGAGGAAGTCCGCGATGTCGTCCGAGAACGAGCCGAACTTCACCAGGTCCTTGTAGGTGAACGGATCCTTCGCGAACTTGCGAATGGTGAGGCACGAGCCATCGAGCGCGAGCGGCGGAATGATCGCGTGCACGCGCGAACCGTCGCGGAGGCGCGCGTCGACGTAGGGGCTCTTCTCGTCGATGCGGCGTCCGATCGGCGCGACGATGCGCTCGATGACGGCGCGCAACTGGCCCTCGTCCGTGAATTT
>JBKJLP010000430.1:0-5202 GCA_046596735.1 Mycobacteriales bacterium
GAACGGGAGCGGTCGTCATGACGCCTCCTTGCGGTTGCCTCGCGCCGGCCGTCGACGCGGTGGGGTGCGGGAGCGGGTCCTGCTTTCCAGCCGCGGGAGGAGGAGCTCCATCGCGTCGTCGAGCAGGTCGAACCAGCGCGTGCCGCCGGGCTCGTTGGCCAGCTGCTGGTTCACCAAGCCGCCGATGAACGCGACGACCAGGTCAACGTCCGCCTGAGTCACGTCGGCGATCGCGCGCAGCGGCGCGTTCATCAGCTCGTACGCCTCTTGAGCGACCGCGTATGCCTGCGGACTCGGCTCAAAGCCCGGCACGGTTCGCTGGTTCAGCAACTGATAGCGCACTGGGTCCTCTGCGGCGAACTGGGCGAACCGCCGCGCACCGCCTAGAACAACGGCGCGCAGGTCGGGCCCACTGGGCCACGGCTCACCGACGAGCAGCGTCCGCCAGCCCTCGGCGTACATCGCGTCGTAGAGCGCGTTTTTGGAGTCGAAGTATGAGTAGAGCGACGGCGCAGCCATGCCAAGTCGTCGGGCAAGATCGCGTAACGACAGTCCGGCGAGGCCGTGCTCGCGGGCCAACACCCAAGCAGTGCGGACAATCTCGTCCGCCGCAGCAGCCCGCCGAGTCGCTCGCCAATCGGGGGATGTTTTATCTAACACCGTTCGGACTTTGCTACGGCTGGTCAATCTTGTCAAGAGTGTGGGCCAAGTCCTGTGCGACCTGCTCGGCACGCTGCTGGGTCGTGGCCTCCACCATCACCCGCACAAGCGGTTCGGTGCCCGACGGCCGCAGCAGCACGCGTCCCTCGCCCGCCAGCGCGGCCTGCGCATCCTCGACCGCGGCGAGCACCTCCGGGGCTGTCGCGCGCGCACGGTCGCAGCGGACGTTGACCAGCACCTGCGGCAGGACCTCGATGGCGTCCGCCAGGTCGGCCACTGTCCGTCCGCTGCGGACGATCCGGTCCATCACCTGCAGTCCGGTCAACAGTCCGTCACCCGTAGTGGCGTGATCGAGCATGACGTCGTGGCCGCTCTGCTCGCCGCCAAACCGCAGACCGCGCTTGACCAATGCCGCGAGCACGTAGCGGTCGCCGACGGCAGTGCGTACGACCTCGATCCCGGCCTTCTGCATCGCCTGCTCAAGGCCGAGATTGCTCATGACCGTCACCACGATCGCGTCACCGGAGGGGGCACCATTGTCCTGGCGGGCCAGAGCCAGCAGACCGAGCACCTGGTCGCCGTTGAGGATCCGCCCGGCGCCGTCCACCACGATGCAGCGGTCGGCGTCACCGTCGTGGGCAAGCCCCAGGTCAGCGCCGAGTTCGACGACCGCCGCTGCTAGCGACTCGGGGTGGGTGGCGCCGCAGCCGTCGTTGATGCGCGTGCCGTCGCCGTCGCAGTGGATCGCGGTCACGTTCGCACCGGCCAGCCGGTAGGCCGCCGGCGCGATCGACGAGGCCGAGCCCTGCGCGCCGTCAACGACGACGTGCAGCCCGGACAGATCCCCGACCGTGGCGACGAGGTGGTCGACATACATGTCCACCGGCGACCGGTAGTCGCGGTGGCCGGAGGTGGCGCGATAGGCGTCGGTGAGGTCGCGGCCGACATCGACCGCAGGACCGGGCGCCCCGAGGCGCGCCTCAATCGCGTCTTCCTGGGCGTCGCTGAGCTTGCTGCCACCCGTGCCGAAGAACTTCAGGCCGTTGTCCTGCACCGGGTTGTGCGACGCGCTGATCATGAGGCCGAGAGCCGCTCGGTGCTGAACCTCGTACGCCACTGCCGGGGTCGGGACGACTCCGAGGAGGACGACGGTGCAACCGGCCGAGGTAAAGCCCTCGACCGCAGCGGCCTCCAGCGCTGGCCCGGATGGCCTCGTGTCGCGCCCGATCACAACGATCGGATGGGTGTGGTGATCGAGCGTGTCGCCGAGCAGCTCGCGAGCCGCTGCCACGGCGAGGTCTCTGGCCAGATCGGTCGTGAGCACGTCGCCGAATGCCAGACCGCGCACACCGTCGGTACCAAAGAGCCGTGCCATCGAGAACCCTCCAGACATGCCGCGAGGCGGCCACCTGAGTCAGGTGGCCGCCTCGGCGGGGACGACTAGCGCTTGGAGTACTGCGGAGCCTTACGGGCCTTCTTGAGGCCGTACTTCTTGCGCTCCTTGATCCGCGAGTCACGGGTCAGGAAGCCTTCCTTCTTCAGCGCCGCGCGGTCCTCGGGCTCGATCTCCTGCAGCGCGCGGGCGATGCCCAGACGAAGCGCACCGGCCTGGCCGGAGATGCCGCCGCCGTGCAGGCGAGCGATCACGTCGTACTGGCCGGTCTTCTCGAGCGTCGCGAACGGCTCGTTGATGGCCTGCTGGTGCACCTTGTTCGGGAAGTAGTCCTCGATGGTGCGACCGTTGAGCTTGTAGTTGCCCGTGCCGGGCACGAGGCGGACGCGAACGACGGCCTCCTTGCGACGGCCGACGGTGCGGGCGAGATCCGGGCTTGTCACTGCGCGACCTGCTTCAGCGTGTAGGGCACCGGGGCCTGCGCCTGGTGCGGGTGGGTCGGACCTGCGTAGATCTTCAGCTTGGACAGCATCTGCCGACCCAGCGTGTTGTGCGGGAGCATGCCCTTGATGGCCTTCTCGATGATCCGCTCGGGGCGGGTCGCGAGGACATCGGCGTAAGGCGTGCTGGTGAGACCACCCGGGTAACCGGAGTGGCGGTGCACCATCGACTGCGCAGCCTTGTTGCCCGTCATGACGATCTTGGCCGCGTTGATGATGACGACGAAGTCACCGGTGTCGAGGTGCGGCGCGTAGTAGACCTTGTGCTTGCCGCGCAAGAGGATCGCCGTCTGGCTGGCGAGCCGGCCGAGCACGATGTCGGCGGCGTCGATCACGTGCCACTGACGCGTGATGTCGGCGGCCTTCGGGGTGTACGTGGGCACGGGCTTGCTCTTCCTTCGGCTTGCTCGGGGGGCGCACTCGCTTTGTGGGCGCACGGCCTGTCTGACTCTGTCCTTGAGCGTCTGTCCAGCAGGCGCGCCGCACAGCAGGGGACGACGATACCTGAGGCTTGCGGCGCGCGGCAAAACTGCTGCCACCGTCTGGAACCCGCGGCATCCAGTCCGCGCCACACGGCTCGCGCCGGGCCCAGTCGCACCACCTGTCCCAGGACTGGATGCATCGGGTTCCGCGGGGCCTACCCTCTGGCCCGAACCACGCGACCCTCGTCCCAGACCGGCTCCGGCGCCTCATAGACCTGCCCGTCCGAGCCGAACACCAGGAAGCGGTCGAAGCCGCGCGCGAACCACCGGTCGTGGGTGACTGCCAGCACCGTCCCGTCGAAGGACTCCAGGCCCTCCTCGAGCGCCTCCGCGGAGGCCAGGTCCAGGTTGTCCGTCGGCTCATCCAGAAGCAGCATCGTCGCGCCGCCGAGCTCGAGCAGCAGCACTTGGAAACGGGCCTGCTGCCCACCGGAAAGCGTCTCGAAGCGCTGGTCAGCCTGGCCATGCAACTCATACCGCCGCAGGACGCCGACCGCGCCGCCGCGCTCCATCCCCCGTCGCCCGTCGTCGCCGCGGTGCAGGACCTCGACCAGGGTCTTGCCGTGCAACTCGGGCTGGTCATGCGTCTGGGCAAACCAGCCAGCCACGACCCGCGCGCCGAGCCGAGCGACTCCGGTGTGCTTGACGTCCTGACCGGCCAGCAACCGCAGGAAGTGCGACTTGCCCGAGCCGTTGGAGCCAAGCACGGCAACCCGCTGGCCGTAGAACACCTCGAGGTCGAAGGGCCTCATCAACCCGGTCAGCTCGAGGCGTTCGCAGGTCAGTGCACGGACCCCCGTACGACCGCCGCGCAGCCGCATGGAGACCTTCTGGTCTACGACCTGCTCGGGCGGCGGTCCCGCGTCGACGAACTTGTCGAACCGCGTCTGCATCGCGTGGTAGCGGTTGGCCATGTCCGGGCTGATCTTGGCCTGCTCGCGCATGGTGATGACGAGCTTGCGTAGCCGCTCGTGCTCCTCGTCCCAGCGCTTGTGCAACTCGTCGAGCCGGTCACGCCGGGCCTGCCGCGCCTCTCCATACGTTGCGAAGCCACCACCGTGCACCCATGCACCGTGCGCCTCGATCGTGACGATGCGGGTGGCCGTACGGCTGAGCAATTCGCGGTCGTGGCTGACGAACAGCACCGTCTTGGTGCTCTCGGCAAGCGCGGCCTCGAGCCATCGCTTGCCCGGGACATCGAGGTAGTTATCCGGCTCGTCGAGGATGATCACCTGGTCCGGACCGCGCAGCAGCGCCTCAAGCGCGAGCCGCTTCTGCTCGCCGCCGGACAGCGTGTGCAACGCCCGGTAGCGGCACGCGTCGAACGGCATCCCGAGCGCGGCGACCGTGCAGGTGTCCCACAACACCTCGGCGTCGTAGCCGTGCGCGTCACCCCAGTCCGCTAGTGCCTGCGCGTAGCGCATTTGGGTCTTCTCGTCGTCGGTCTCCATCATCGCCAGCTCGGCGGCATCCAGGGCCTCCCCGGCCGTGCGTAGGTCCGGCGGCGACAGACTCAAGAGCAGGTCGCGTACGTCGGTCTCGTCGCGAATCGATCCGATGAACTGGCGCATGACACCCAGCCCGCCGTCGCGGGCCACCGCTCCGTCACTGGGCGCGAGGTCGCCAGCGATGATCCGCAGCAGCGTCGTCTTGCCCGTGCCATTGGCGCCGATCAGGGCGGTCTTGGTGCCGTCGCCCACCCGGAAGCTGACGTCCTCGAAGAGCACCCGGCCGTCCGGCAGTACCTGCTGCAACTTCTGTAAGTCGACGAACCCCATGTCACCAGTCTCGGGGCAGGGCGATCCCGTGGCGAACCGGGCGGTCAGGTGCGCAGACGGCGGGTGACCTGCTGGCGGGCGAGCAACGCGTCGTCCGGCGGGTAGTCCACCGACTCCAGCACCAGGCCATGCGGCGGCGCGACCAGCACCTCGCTGGACCGTGCGCCGAGCGTCAGCAGCGAGCCAGGCCAGTCCGGCGACCGCCGCCCCTCGCCCACCGCGATCATCGCCCCCACGAGCGAGCGGACCATCGAGTGGCAGAACGCGTCCGCAGACACCGTCATGACCAACAACCCGTCCGCCGACCGCTCCCAATCCAGCGTGAGCAGCCCGCGTACGGTCGTGGCGCCCTCACGCCGACGGCAGTACGCCGCAAAGTCATGCACGCC
>JBKJLP010000466.1:0-2830 GCA_046596735.1 Mycobacteriales bacterium
CGGCGCGATTGCGGTCGTCGCGCCCCTGCAGGTCACTCTCGATCGCCAGATCCGCCGGCAGTCCGTCGGTTAGCAGCGAGAACCAGTGGTCGAGGTAGGCCCCGACCACGTCGCCCATCCCGAGGAAGGCCTCTTCGGTTGCCCGGTTGACGCACATCCAGGGGCTCATCATTGCCCGCTGCCGCGGGCCAATCGCGGCCGCGGTGAGGCCCTCACGGGACTGCACATCCTCGAAGACGTCGGTGAGCGGGCTGTAGACCCGGTCGATGTAGGCGAGGTTGCTGGCCAGCTCCACCCGCGGAATCAGGTCGAGGTGGAAGGCGTGCGAACCCTGACCGAAGACCGAGTCCAGCGTGAAGTGCGGGATCATGCTGTCGGTATCGGTGAAGGCGGACACCATGTGCGAGTCCAGGCCGATGGCCTCGACAGCGAGGCCGCAGTAGACCGCCTTGGCGACGCCCTTGCCACCTGTCCAGGTGCGCAGCACGCCAACGGGCTCGGGCGACATGGGCGAGGTCAGCGGCGTCTCGAGCGCAGCTGTGAGCCCGGTGCGCTCGACGATGCTGTCGAGGGTGCCGAGGCAGAGCGTCTTGGCGAGCGACATCAGACCTCCTGGTCGACGGACGGGGCGTTCTCCGGAGAGGTCCGCCGGCTGGGGACCTCCTTCATGACCCACGCACGTTCGAACTCACCTTCGCGACGAGCGGGCGAGGCGATCACGGTGGCTTCGGTGCGGGGGCCTGAGCCGACGATTCGGTCGGACTCGATGCCCCAGCCCATGTCCATGAGCTCCTGGCGCCGTCGGCGGTAGGCAATCGACAGTGCATCGCTGCGCATGTGCAACTCACCGGAGATGTCATGCGGTAGCAGCTCAGGTCGCTGCCCCTCCACGACGGACTTGTCCTGCTCGAAGATGCGGTAGGTGCGCTTGAGTGCGTCGCGGTCAGCCCACTTCCCGGTGAAGAAGGACCGGAAGGCGACGAACTTGGTGAGGGTCGTCTCTTCGTCGATCGGGATGTTGGTGTCGTAGATAACCATGTCGCCGAGCGGCAGCCGCACGTGCAACTTGATCAGGTTGGGCATGTACCACCCGGTGGTGGTCACGATGTCCTTGGGCTCCTGGCGGTAGACCCACTTCCAGACGCCTCGCACGTTTTTCTTCGGCGGGTTCTGCTTCGTCGTCCCATTAGCCGACCACGGGGTGAGCTCCGGCTCGTACTCGTCAACCTGAGGCTTGTCGCGGTTGCCGAAGTTGCCCCCGTGCACCCAAGGGGTGTGGGCGATATCGACGCCGTTCTCCAAAACCCGCTCGTAGTTGGCATTCCACAGGAACTCGCCGTGAACGAAGGCCAAATCAGGGTTGTTAAAGTGCTCGTCCCAATCCGGCAACGGCGGCCGCTCGGGCTCAGGGAGGTCACCGAGAAAGACCCAGACGAAGTGGTACTTCTCCTGGACGGGATAGGAGTCGACCCGCGCCTTCTTGGGGATCGGCCGCCCCTCCTGGTTGGCCGGGATCTTGACGACCTTGCCGTCGGCGTCGTAGTTCCAGCCGTGGTACGGGCAGATGAGGCAACCGTTTTCGTCCTGCCAGCCTCCCGATAGCGCACCGCCGCGGTGCACACACAGGTCGCTCATCACGATGACCCTGCCGCTGACCTTCTGCCGAAAGGCGACCAGGTCCTGGCCGAGCACCTTGAGCTTGGTCGGCGCTTCGGTAATCTCCTCGTTGAAGGCGACGGCGTACCAAAAGTTCTTCAGCACTTTCAGGCTCCTAGCTCGGGTGTGACGAGTTCACGGCGGTCTGTCTGCGTGGTGCGGTGGACGGCGGTGGGATCTCCGCCGAGGTAGGACGAGATGACCGCCTCATCCTCGAGCACCTCGGTCGGCGTGCCTTCGGAAAGAACCGTGCCGGTCTCCATGGCGACGAGGCGGTCGGCGAGCGACGAGACCAGCGGGATGTCGTGCTCGATGATGATCATCGTGGCGTCGAGGTGGTCGCGGACCGACAGCAGAACGCCACCCAGGGCTTCCACCTCGGCCTGTGCGACTCCCGACGATGGCTCATCGAGCAGCATCAATGTCGGCTCGAGCGAGACCATGCAGGCCAGCTCGGCGATGCGCCGGGTGCCGGTAGAGAGCGCCCCGACTTCGGTGTAGCGGTAGCGGTCCAACCCGAACAGCGAGAGCAATTCGCGGGCTCGCTCGGCCCGCTGCTTCTCGACCCGGGAGGCACCGGCCAGCGAACTGCCCAGGCGGGTAGGTCGCGCTCGCTCCCCCGCCACCATGACCGTCTCGAGCACCGTCATGGTCGCAAACAGCGCACTGTCCTGGAAGGAGCGGATGACGCCCGCACGGGCACGACGCTCCGGACTCCAACTGGTGATATCACGCCCGGACAGCGCGATCGCTCCGTCGTCGACCTTGACGAAGCCGGACAGGCACTCGAACAGTGTGGTCTTGCCAGCGCCATTAGGACCGATCAGGCCGAGGATCTCGCCGCGGTGGATCGTCAGGTCGATTCCGCCGAGAGCCTGCAGTCCGCCGTAGGACTTGGTGAGCCCGGTAGCCACCAGCAGCGCTGGCTCATCCGGCTCCGGCTGGCGAGGTGTCGCGGCCACCAAGGCTGCGCCGCGCGAGCCGTCTGCGGCCTGCGCCGGGTCGGCCGAAGCGCGCGCCGCGACAGGGTCAACGCCGAAGGCGCGGGCGACGATGTTGACGAAACGCTCGCGCACGGGTCGGAGCGCCCCTGCGACACCGGACGGGTAGTAGAGGATCAGAATCAGCCAGGCCAGCGTCAGCGTGCCGGAGGTCGCCGGGCCGACGTTGATCA
>JBKJLP010000057.1:0-7311 GCA_046596735.1 Mycobacteriales bacterium
CCTCAAGCCGATGCTGGCCCGCGGCGAGCTGCAGACGATCGGTGCGACCACGCTCGACGAGTACCGCAAGCACCTCGAGAAGGACGCCGCCCTGGAGCGACGCTTCCAGCCGATCCAGGTGCCGGAGCCGTCGCTGGCCCACACCATCGAGATCCTCAAGGGCCTGCGCGACCGCTACGAGGCCCACCACCGGGTCTCGATCACCGATGCTGCGTTGGTCGCGGCCGCGACGCTCGCCGACCGCTACATCTCCGACCGCTTCCTCCCGGACAAGGCGATCGACCTCATCGACGAGGCCGGCTCGCGCATGCGCATCCGCCGCATGACCGCACCGCCGGACCTGCGCGAGTTCGACGAGCGCATCGCCAACGTCCGTCGCGAGAAGGAGTCGGCGATCGACTCGCAGGACTTCGAGAAGGGCGCGTCGCTGCGCGACAAGGCGAAGACGCTGCTGGGCGAGAAGGCGCAGCGCGAGAAAGAGTGGAAGGCCGGCGACATGGACGTCGTCGCCGAGGTCGACGACGAGCAGATCGCCGAGGTCCTTGCCATCTGGACCGGCATCCCGGTCTTCAAGCTGACCGAAGAGGAGACTGCCCGCCTGCTGCGCATGGAGGACGAACTCCACAAGCGGGTCATCGGCCAAGAGCAGGCCATCAAGGCTGTCTCCCAGGCGATCCGGCGCACCCGCGCAGGCCTGAAGGACCCGAAGCGCCCCGGTGGCTCGTTCATCTTCGCCGGCCCGTCCGGTGTCGGAAAGACCGAGCTGTCCAAGACGCTCGCCGAGTTCCTGTTTGGCGACGAGGACTCGCTGATCATGCTCGACATGAGCGAGTTCATGGAGAAGCACACGGTGTCGCGGCTGGTGGGTTCGCCCCCCGGCTACGTCGGTTACGAGGAGGGCGGCCAACTCACCGAGAAGGTGCGCCGCAAGCCGTTCTCCGTCGTGCTGTTCGACGAGGTCGAGAAGGCTCACCCGGACGTGTTCAACACACTTCTGCAGATCCTCGAAGACGGTCGCCTGACCGACTCCCAGGGCCGGGTGGTCGACTTCAAGAACACCGTGATCATCATGACGTCCAACCTCGGTACGAGGGACATTGGCAAGGGCTTCAACCTGGGCTTCCAGAAGGACGGCGACAAGGTCGGCGCCTACGAGCGCATGAAGGTGAAGGTCCAGGACGAGCTCAAGCAGCACTTCCGTCCCGAGTTCCTCAACCGCATCGACGACATCGTGGTCTTCCACCAGCTGAGCGAGCAGGAGATCGTCGTCATCGTTGACCTCATGCTCAAGCGGGTCGATGGCGCGCTGAAGAACAAGGACATGGGTCTGGAGGTCACGACCGCCGCCAAGGCGCTGCTGGCTAAGAAGGGTTATGACCCGGTCTTGGGTGCGCGCCCGCTGCGCCGCACGATCCAGCGTGAGATCGAGGACAACCTGTCCGAGCAGATCCTGTTTGGCACCCTCAAGGCTGGCGAGATCGTCGTCGTCGACGTGACCGGAGAGGGCGACGAGCAGACGTTCACGTTCCGCGGCGAACCTAAGCCGGTCGAGGTTCCCGACATTCCGCCGGTCGACCTGGTCGGTGGCCCTGAGGCTGGTGGCGAAACCGCCGCAGAGTAAGCGCTAGGGCAGGCCGAACTGCTGCTCCGGCAGCGTAACGACCAGCCCGTCAGTAACCAGGCTCGCCAGAGCCCGGTCGCGTTGGACCGGTTCGGCCCATACCTGCGCGAGCAGGTCGTGGGCCACCGGTCCTTCTGCGTCTCGCAGGACGGCGAGCAACCGACCGCGCACCTGGCGGTCGGTGCCGGCATAGGCCTGCGGGCGCTTGACCGGTGCGTCCAGCGTTGGCTGCCCGGCAGCCAGCCACGCGCAGCGGTCAGCGACCGGGCAGGAGGGGCAGCGGGGAGCCCGGGCCGTACAGACCAGCGCGCCGAACTCCATCAGGGCAGCCGACGCCACGGCAGCCTGCTCGTGGTCGGCGGGCAGCAGCGCAGCGATCGACACAAGATCAGCGCGGGTGACCGCCGCGTCCGCGACTCCCTCGACGACCCGAGCCACGACGCGGCGCACGTTGGTGTCGACGACCGCATGACGCTGGCGAAAGGCGAAGGCCGCTACCGCTCGCGCGGTGTAGTCGCCGACACCGGGCAAGGAAAGCAACTCCGGCACCGAACGGGGCAACTCTCCGTCGTAGCGCTCGACGATGGCGGCCGCCGCGGCGTGCAACCGCAGGGCCCGGCGCGGGTAGCCCAGCCGACCCCACATGCGGACTGCCTCGCCGGAAGCCTCGTCCGCGAGCGCGGTGGGCGTTGGCCAACGCGTCAACCAGGCCTCGTACACCGGAACCACCCGCGCTACGGGGGTCTGCTGCAGCATGACCTCGCTGACCAGCACCGCCCAGGGCGTGGTGCCCGGCCAGCGCCACGGCAGGTCACGTGCCTCACGACCGAACCACTGCGTCACCTCGTCGACCAGACCCGTGGCGCGCATCCCCAGGATCGTAGGAGGCCGCCGTACGCTGGCGACGATGACTCTGCAGCCGGTGGGACCGCTGCCGGCGTCGACCTACTGGCGGCGTCGGGTCTTTCTGGGGCTGCTTGCGCTGATCGGGCTGCTCCTCCTGCTCAAGGCCTGCGGTGGCTCCGACGATCCGTCGCTGGTGAGCGCGGGTCCCACAGCCAGCCCGACCCCCTCGGCTTCCGTAGCGGCAGTGGCCTCGCCGAGTCCGTCCCCGTCAGCAAACGCCTCGGCCCCCCCATCAGTCTGCGGAGACGCGGCGCTCAAGGTGACTGCGGAGTCCGACGCCAAGACGTACACAAGCGGCGCAGCTCCGCGCTTCACCCTCACCGTGACCAACACCGGTCCGGTGCCGTGTCGCCGCGCGCTTGGCCCGGACGTGATCGAACTACGGGTCTTCTCGGGCGAGGACCGGATCTGGTCCAGCGACGACTGCAACCGGGCCAAGGGCCAGGGCGTGCTCCTCCTCGCCGCAGGTGAGGCCCGCGCGCTCACCGTGCAGTGGCCGGGCAAGCGCACCAAGCCCGACTGCGTCACCGGCAAGGTCGCGCTGCCCGGCACCTACCGGGTCAGCGCCAGGGTGGGACCGATCGTGCGTCAGGGCAGCATCTTCCGCATCACCGCCTGACCCTCGTACGAGGTCTCAAGGACCAGCGTGGATCGGTCGATGAAGGAGCCGACCGAGGTGGCCGGGGAGAGCAAGGATCGAGGTGCGGACGGTGCCAGCACGTGCGCTGCCCGCCGACGTCGTCGCGAGCCTGCGGGCGGCCTTTGCCGAGGAGCTGGTCGAGCGGCTTCCCCGGCTGCGCCGCGCGGCCTCTGACGCGAGGGCACCGAGCGAGCGACGTGACCCCGACCTACGCGCGCTGGCTGTCCGCGACGCCCACACCTTGGGGAGCAGTGCCTACGTGGTCGGTGAGCCGGAGGCGGCCCACCTGGCCCGTCGGGCTGAAACGCTGCTGGCGAACGACGCCGACGCCGGTGAGCTGGGGGCTGCCGTCGATGCCCTCGACGCCGCCTTGAGACGTTGGTGCCCGTGACCGCCGGCCCCGTGACCGTCACCCCGCACCCGGTCGTCGTGGTCGACGACTCGGGCGTGCAACGACGCTTCCTGCGCGCGGCGATCGAGGCTGAAGGCGAGTTTGTCGTGGTGGGGGAGGCCCGCAACGGCAAGGAAGCCGTCGCGTTGGTCGCCCGGCTGCGGCCGTCGGCCGTCGTCATGGACCTGGACCTCCCGGTGATGGGTGGCGTCGAGGCCATCGAGCGGATCATGTGCAGCACCGCGACCCCGATCCTCGTCTACAGCGCGTTCGTCGAGGGGCGCGACAGCGACAACGCGGTCTCGGCACTCGCCGCGGGTGCCGTCGACGTGCTCGCCAAGCCCTCGCCCAATGACCACAGCAGTTTGGACGGCTACGCCACTGCGCTGCGCAAGCGCCTGCGCGTGGTGGTGCGCATCCGCGTCATCACCCATCCGCGCGGCCGCTTGCGGGCGGCCGGCGCTGTGCGTCCTGGACCGGCAATCGACGCGCTCGCGATGGACAGCCGACCCCGACCGACGCGGATGCTCGCACCGCCGCCGGACCTGGTCGCGGCGCGGCGCGATGGCGTACGCCTGGTGGTCATCGGCGCGTCGACGGGTGGCCCACAGGCTCTGATGACGGTGCTGGCCGCCCTGCCGTCCGGGCTGGACGCAGCCGTCCTCGTCGTGCAGCACATGGCAGAGGGCTTCATCGATGGGCTGGCCAGCTGGCTCGACGCCGGCATCGCCCCGCCAGTCACCGTGGGTGAGAGCGGACGTCGACTCGAGCCCGGGACCGTCACGATCGCACCCAGTGGCGGCAATCTGCTGGTGGCTGACGACCGGCTCCGCACGCTGGTGACCCCGCCCGAACCGGGTCAGTTCCACGTCCCGGGTATCGACGCGACCATGGCGAGTGTCGCTGACACCCTCGGCCCGGAGGCGATCGGGGTGCTGCTGACGGGCATGGGTCGCGACGGCGCGGCCGGCCTTTTGGCGATGCGCGACCGGGGTGCCTTCACCCTCGGCCAAGACGAGGCGACAAGCGCGGTCTACGGCATGCCGGCCGCGGCTGCCGCGCTCGACGCTGTCGATCGCCAGCTGCCCATCGAGCAGATCGGTCCAACCCTGGCTGCCCTGCTCAGCGTCGCCGGAAGCGAAGCGGCGAGCCCGCGGTGACGGCCGGTCGCGTGGTGCTGAGCGATGCGCACTTCGCTCACCTGCGCACGTTGCTGGCCCAGCTCGCCGGCCTGGTCTTTGATGAGTCGCGCCGCGACTCCATGTCGTTTTGCATCGCCGAGCGGCTGCGGGCGACCCAGGCCCGCGACGTCGATACGTATCTCCCGATGCTCCTGGACGCGGACGAGCGACAGGCCTTGCTCGACGAGGTCACCATCCAGGAGACGCACTTTTTCCGTAACCCGCCGCAGATCCGGGCTCTGCGAGCGCACGTGTTGCCCGAGTTGCTTCGGCATGCCGAGGCGCACGGCCGCCGCCTGCGGATCTGGTCGGCGGGCTGCTCGACCGGCGAGGAGGCCTACTCCATCGCGATGCTGCTGCGCGAGCTGATGCCAACGCTGGTCGGTTGGGACGTCCGTGTGATCGCGACCGATGTGTCCGAGCGTGCGCTTGAGGCGGCTCGCTCCGGACGCTATGGGACCCGTGCCGTGCAGATGGCGACGCCGGCCGATCTGGCCCGGTTCTTTGTGCCGGCCGGAACGGCGTACGAGGTACGTCCCGAGGTTCGCGAGTTGGTGGAGTTCCGACACCACAACCTGGTGACTGAGCCGCCGCCGTTCGAGCCAGACGAGCACGTCGACCTGATCCTGTGCCGCAACGTCACGATCTACTTCAGCCGCGACACGACCCGTGCTCTCATGCAGCGCCTGCACCGCACGCTGCGCGACGGCGGCTACCTGTTCCTTGGGCACTCCGAGACGTTGTGGCAGGTCAGCCAGGACTTCCGCCTGGTCGCCCTCGGCAGCGGCACGGACGCGGCGTTCGTCTACCGCCGGCTGGATCTGCCCGCGCCGGGTCTGCCCGAGCGGCGCGCCGTTCTCCCGGACCGACGTACGCAGGACAGCGGTCCACCGGCTGCGGGGCCGGACCGGCGGGTCACCCCACGCAGGGTCGAGCCGATGCCGGTGCCCGTCGAGGACAGCCCCGCGGTGACCCCGGCGACAGTACGGACCGCGCTACGAGAGGGCCGCTACGCCGACGCAGCTCGACTCGCCGGACTGCTGGTCGACGCGAGTCCCCTGGAGCCGCAAGGCTTCTACCTGCGTGGACTGGCTCTGGTCAGCGGCGGTCAGGACGCGGCCGCCTTGGTCGACCTGCGCAAGGCGGTCTACCTTGATCCAGCCGCCGGACTCGCTCACTTCTTGCTCGCCGGAGCGCTGTCCCGCTGTGGCGACCACGGTGCGGCGGTGCGCGAATTCGCGGCCGCCGCCGACACGCTGGCGGTGACCGCTGTCGAACCCGACGCGGCTGAGCTTGGGGGCCGTAGCGTGCACGAATTGGCAGCGCTGTGCCGACATTTGTCTACCCGCGTCGAGGAGCTCACGTGACCGGTGCCGTTGTCGGTGCGGGCCTGATCACCTTCAGTTTGGGTTGTCGGGAGTACGCCACCCCGCTGGCCGACGTTCGAGAGGTCGTCCGGCTCGAAGGGTTGGCTGACTTGCCGGGCATGGCGCCGCCGCTGGCTGGCGTCCTGGACCTGCGCGGAGCCGCTCTGCCTGTACTCGACCTGCGCGTAGGTGCGACTGCGGAGACGCGTGGCGATGTGCTGGTGCTGGACCGCGAGGGGACAGAGGCCGGAGTCGGTGTGGCTGTGGACCGGGTCCGCGCAGTCGTGGACCGGCGAGAGCTACCGGCGTCGGGTGCTGGCGCCGAGGAGGGCGTGTTGCCGGCGTACGTCGTTGAGGTGCTGCGCGGCAAGACCGGTCCGGTGTTCCTCGTGGACCTGGAGCAGATGGTCGAAGCGGCCGGAGCCGGCACGATCGAGATCGCGTTGGGCTCGCTTCCGGCGTAGGCCGCTCAGACGTAACGCTCGAGGATCGAGCTCTCCGCCAGCCGGGACAGGCCTTCGCGGACCGAGCGCGCGCGAGTCTCGCCGACGCCCTCCACGACCTGGAGGTCGTCGATGCCTGCGGCGAGCAGTTTTTGCAACCCCGCGAAGTGCTCGACCAGCCGGTCCACGACGCTGCGTGGGAGACGCGGGACCTTGGCGAGCAGGCGATAGCCGCGGGGGGACACCGCGCTCTCCAAGGCGTCAGCGGCGGCGGGAAAGCCCACTGCTTTGGCGATGATGGACAGGTCGAGCAAATCGGCCCCAGTCAGCACGTCGAGTTCGGCGAGGGCCTGCTCCACCGAGCGGGTCCGTCGGCCACTGCCGCTGACGAGGTAGTCGCGTACGACGAGCTCGCGCTCGCCTTCGACGCCGGCCATGAGCTCCTCGAGCTGCAGGATCAGCAGTCGCCCGTCGGTGCCGAGCTCGACGACGTAACCCTCGATCTCGGCGGCGATCCGCCGGACCATCTCCAGTCGCTGGGTCACCGCCATCGCGTCCCGGACCGTGACGAGGTCCTCGATCTCCAAGGCGGACAGCGTCCCGGCGACCTCGTCGAGCCGCAGCTTGTACCGCTCCAGGGTCGCGAGGGCCTGGTTCGCCCGGGACAGGATCGCCGCGCTGTCGTCGAGCACGTAGCGCCGCCCGTCGACGTACAGCGCGATGATGCGCATCGACTGGCTGACGCTGATGACCGGGCTGCCG
>JBKJLP010000089.1:0-3201 GCA_046596735.1 Mycobacteriales bacterium
GCCTATCCTCGAACTCCCGCGGCACGAGAGCGACGTGCTGCTCAAGACGCTGTCTGTCTGGCTGGACTGCCACGGATCGGCCGGTCAGACCGCTGGCCAGCTGTACTGCCACCGCAACACCGTGCTCAACCGTCTGCGGCGCCTGGAGGCTCTCACCGGTAGATCGCTGGAGCGGGTCGACCACCTGGTCGAGTGGTCGCTGGCCCTGCTCGCGCGCGACCTGTTGCCGATCGACCCGCCGCCCTGACCAGCGCTGAGGCCGACATCGTCCAGAATGGTGGGGTGACCGCAACTCCCGCCGAGGTTCCGCGCAGCCCCGCTGCTCGGGCTGCGGCGACGGCAGCCGAAGCTGCCCGTCCGTTACCGCATGGCCTGCCGCGGCGCTTCGTCAGGCTCTTCGCGGACGTGTGGCGCAAGGCTGACCGGGACCGGATCCTCGGCCTTGCCGGAGAGAACGCCTTCATGGGCGTCCTGACCATCTTTCCCACCCTGCTGGTTTTCGCTGCGGTGCTGGGTCAGCTCGAGTCGGTCATCGGCACCGATAACACCGACCGCGTGAAGGAGGCCATCAGCAACTTCCTCACCCAGGTGCTGACGTCCTCGGCGGACGACATCGACAAGACCGTGAAGAAGCTGTTCGACACGAACGGAAACACCTTCACCCTGGCCCTGGTCGTGGCGATGGTGTCGGTCGCCCAGGCCTTCGCGAGCGTGATCAACACCGTCACCCTGGCGTACGAGCTGAAGGACCCCCGCGGGTGGTGGCGTCGACGGTTCATCGGGCTCCTGCTCGGCATGGGCTCGCTTCTCGCTGGTGCGGTGATGGTGACGGCGTTCGTCGTCGGGCCGCTGTTCGGGCGCGCTGACGTCATCGACTCCCTCGGGATCTCCGAGGAGTACTCCTTCGTCTGGTCCTGGGTGCGCTATCCCATCGCGCTGTTCGCCCTGGTCGCGTGGGCGACGACGCTGTTCCACATCTGCCCAGGACGCGCGACCCGCTGGCGCGCCGGCCTGCCCGGTGCGCTGCTCACGTCGTTCCTGTGGGTGGCGGCGTCGCTGGGGTTCAGCAGCTACCTCGGCGTGGTGGTCCCCCGGTCCCCCATCCTCGGCGCCCTCGGGGGTGGCCTGATCCTCATGACCTGGTTCTACGTGCTGTTCTTCAGCCTGCTGGCCGGCGCGGAGCTGAACGCCACACTCCTCGCTCGGCGGCGCGTCGCTACCGCCCCCACCCTGAGCTGATCCACGGAGGCTCCGTACCCACTTTCGGGGGCAAAAGTGGGTACGGAGCGTCCGTTGACGCGGACCGCTACTCGGTGACGCGGACCGCTACTCGTTGACGCGGACCGCTACTCGGTGACGCCCAGGCGCTCGAGCAGCAGCGCGCGGACCCGTGCCGCGTCCGCCTGCCCGCGTGTGGCTTTCATGACCCCACCGACCAGGGCACCGACGGCCGCGACCTTGCCGCCGCGGATCTTCTCCGCAGCATCGGGGTCGGCGGCGATGGCCGCGTCGACGGCGGCGCTGAGCGCGCCCTCGTCCTTGACGACGGCCAGACCGCGGGAGGCCATGACTTCCGCGGGTGACCCCTCGCCGGCCAGCACACCGTCCACGACCTGACGAGCCAGGCCGCTCGTGAGATCTCCGGCTGCGATCAGCTCGATGAGGCTCGCCACCTGGGCGGGGGTGATCGCCAGGTCGCTCGCCTCGATCCCAGCGGCGTTGGCGGTCTGCGCCAGGTGCCCGAGCCACCAGTTGCGCGCCTCAGCGGCGGGAGCACCGACAGCCACTGTGGCCAGCACCACGTCGAGCACCCCGGCGTTCGCCATCGCCTCGCTGTCGTTGGCGCTGAGCCCGAGCTCCTCGACCAAGCGGCGGCGCACGACCGACGGCGCCTCCGGCAGGGCGGCCTTCAGCGACGCGACCCAAGCGACGTCCGGCGCAATCGGCACCAGGTCCGGCTCCGGGAAGTAGCGGTAGTCCGTCGCCTCCTCCTTCGACCTGCCCGACGTCGACTTCCCCGTGTCCTCGTGGAAGTGGCGGGTCTCCTGGATGATCCGCTCGCCCTGGCGCAGCCGCGCGGCCTGCCGCTCGACCTCAGAGCGCACCGCGCGCTCGACCGACCGCAGCGAGTTGACGTTCTTGGTCTCGGACCGGGTGCCCCACTCATCACCCGGCTTATTCAGCGACACGTTGACGTCGCAGCGCATCGAGCCCTGCTCCATCTTCACGTCGCTCACGCCGAGGCCGCGCAGGATGTCGCGCAGCTCGGTGACGTAGGCCTTCGCGACCTCCGCGGGCATCGCCTTGGTACCCGTGATCGGCTTCGTCACGATCTCCACCAGCGGGATGCCAGCGCGGTTGTAGTCGACCAGGGAGTGGTCCGCGCCGTGGATGCGTCCGGTGGCACCGCCGACGTGCAGCGACTTGCCGGTGTCCTCCTCCAGGTGCACCCGTTCGATCGGGATCCTCACGGTCTCACCGTTGACCTGCACATCGAGGTAGCCGTCGAAGCACAGCGGCTCGTCGTACTGCGACGTCTGGAAGTTCTTCGGCATGTCGGGGTAGAAGTAGTTCTTGCGCGCGAAGCGGCACCACGTCGCGATGTCGCAGTGCAGCGCGAGCCCGACCCGGATCGTGCTCTCGATCGCCGTCTCGTTGACGACCGGAAGAGCCCCCGGCAGCCCGAGGCAGACCGGGCAGGTGTGGGTGTTGGGCTCGGCGCCGAAGCTGGTGTCGCAGCCGCAGAACATCTTGCTGGCCGTGCCGAGCTCGACGTGGGTCTCGAGGCCGATGACGGGCTCGAACTCCGCGAGTGCCTCGGCGTAGGGCACGGTGTCGTGAGCCGCCGTCATACGACGACCTTCTCGAGCCGGTCATCGGCTTGGAGACCCACGTCGAGCTCGGTACGGCGAGCAAGATGTTCTGCGGCTGCGCGACCGAGTTCGGTGCCGAGCCCAACACGCAGACGTGTCCGGTGTGCCTCGGCCTGCCCGGCGCGCTGCCGGTCGTCAACGAGACGGCGATCGAGTCGACGATCCGCATCGGCCTCGCGCTGCACTGCGACATCGCCACCTGGTGTCGCTTCGCGCGCAAGAACTACTTCTACCCGGACATGCCGAAGAACTTCCAGACCTCGCAGTACGACGAGCCGCTGTGCACCGAGGGCTACCTCGACGTGGACGTCCCCCTCGACGACGGTGG
>JBKJLP010000103.1:0-4236 GCA_046596735.1 Mycobacteriales bacterium
CGCGCCGCGCACATCCCGTTCTTCGCCCTGCCGTTCGCGCCCGAGTTGCTCTTCCGTCTCGGTGGCCGCCGCGTCGTCGACGTGATGCTCTCGCTCGCGTGGAAGTCGCCCACGCCGCTCGATGCCGAGCGTCGCAGTGAGTACGAAGCTGCCTACTCCGACCCGGAGAAGGTCTCAGCGATGCTCGGTTACTACCGTGCTGCTGCCCGCCCCAAGCTCATGGCGGCGCTGCGCCGAGCCGCGCCAGAGGGGCAGCCGCGGATCCAGGCCGAGAAAATGCTCGTGTTGTGGGGAGCGCTCGACCCGGTGCTGCCGATCGGGGTGGGCGAGTCCGTGGTGCGCGATCTCGGTCCCGCCTGCGAGATGGTGACTATCCCCGGTGCGGGCCACTTCGTCATCGAAGAGGCGCCCGGCGTGGTTGCGACCGTGCTGCGTGAGTTCCTGGCTCCGGAGGCGCCATTGGCAAAGCAGCCAGCGGGCAAGAAGGCAGCGGCGAAGAAAACGCCGGTCGCGAAGACCCCCGGGTCTGCCGACCCCGCCTGACCATCGTGTCCACTGACCTCTCCACGGCGACCGACCCGGGGCGCGACGAGGTCAACGCGCTGCCGTGGCGGGACCGGCTTGCGCTGGTGCCCATCGAGATCCGGGCTGGCGTGCTGGCGCTGGTCCTCGGTCTGCTGCATCTGCTCCTGCTTCCGCCGACCGGCACGGACCTGGCGGCACAGGTGGCGCGGGCCTCTTTCGCGCGCGCCCATCCCCTGACCCCTGTCGACCTGTCCTGGTACGCCGGAGTGCACCCCTACGGCTACAGCGTCGTGGCGCCCTATGTCATGGCGGTCCTTGGGGTCGCGATGACCGGGGTCCTGGCTGCGGTGGCCGCGTCGGCGTTGCTAGCCAGGCTGCTGCGACCTACGGCGCACCCGGTGGCCGGCGCCTGCCTGGGTGCGGTGTTCGCCGTCGCTGACGTGATGAGCGGTCGGACGACGTTTGCGCTGGGCGCGGCCGCGGCCCTGGCGACACTGGTGGTCTTGCGCCACCGACTCGCGGCGATGGCACTCGCGGTCCTGACGGCACTGCTGAGCCCGGTGGCTGCGGCCTTCTTGGGACTTGCGGCTGCAGTGCTGGTGCTGCGGCGACGGCCCGGCGGCTGGACTGTGGGCCTGGCTACAACGATCCCGGTTGTGGCCCTGGGTCTGCTGTTCCCCTCGGGCGGACTTCAACCGTACGAAGTCGGCTCGGCGCCCTATGCCGTCGTGGCCGGCCTGGTGCTCGCCGCGCTGACGCACTCGCCGTCGATGCGGCTGGGGGGGCTGATCTACGCGCTCGTCGCGGCGTTTCTACTGCTGTCCCCGGATCCGTTCGGGAGCAACATCCTGCGGCTGGGGTTGCTGTTGGCGGCTCCTTTGCTCATCGCGACCGCGACCGACCACTGGCGCATCGTGGCGCCGGCGCTCGCGATCCTGTTGTTTTGGCAGGTGCAGCCGCCCTACGCCGACGTGCGGGCCAAGCAGCCGCCGGCGTTCGCCCCGTTGGTCGCGCAACTGCAAGCTATGGAGGTCAAGCGGGTCGAGGTCGTGCCCCTCCGCGATCACGGGGAGGCGGCACAGGTTGCGCCCCACATCCCGCTGGCTCGCGGGTGGTCGCGTCAGATCGACACCGCCCGCAACCCGCTCTTCTATCGACAGGGGCTGTCGGCAAAAGAGTTTCGGCGTTGGCTCGACGACAACGCCGTCGACGCCGTCGCGCTGGCGCCGGGGTCGCGCGCAGACCGTGGTGGCCGCAAGGAGCGCAGTCTGCTTCTTGTCGGGCACGTGCCGGGCCTGCAGCGGATGTGGGCACAGGATGGGTGGACTGTCTGGCGCGTCGCGGGTGCCCGACCCCTGGCGCCGACGCCGGTGTCTGTCCGCGACACGACGCGTACGTCGGTGACGCTCGAGGCGACCGGGCCGTCCTACGTCCCGGTCAATGTCAGGTGGTCGCGGTGGCTTTCGGTGAGTGGACCCGCTTGCCTCGAGCGGTCCGGCGGCACGACCCGGATCCGCTTCCGTGCGGCCGGCACGGCGGTCGTGTCGAGCAGCCTGGTGCCGCGGCAGCACTGCTGAGGCGCTTACCTAGCCCATCTGGACTAGGGAAAGTTGACCCGTTTGGCTCTTCAGAAGTATCGGGCAAACCGTCACAGTCGTCACATGGTCATCCTTGACAAGCACGACCCCGTCGGTCCGGCTGCACGCCTCACCGCCGAGGAGGATGGGATCCTGCGCCGCCTGCACTACTTCGAGGTCAACGGCATCTCGCTGGCGATGCCGATGCAGACGCTCAAGGCTGAGCTCCGGGCCCGTGACCAGCGCCTTGAAATTCGCGAGCCGGTCGTCGCCTCGGTCGTCATGGCCGACGCTGGCTGATCCGCCATCGACGAACACGGGCGCCCTGAACCGCCGCTGGCCTCGGGTGAGCGTGAGACGCTCCTCGGATTCCTGGACTTCCAGCGGGCCACCCTGGAGTGGAAGTGCGGGGGTCTCGACACCGCGGGACTGAGCGCCACAGTCGGCGCTTCCACGATGACGGCCGCGGGGCTGCTCAAGCACCTGTCGTTCGTCGAGGACTACTGGTTCACCTACCGCCTGCACGGTCGGCCGCCGGCCGAGCCTTGGGCCTCGGTGGACTGGGCGGCCGACGGCGACTGGGACTGGCACTCCGCGGCCGACGACTCCCGTGACCAGCTGTGGGAACTGTGGCGCACCGCGGTCGTGCGTTCGCGTGCCTGTGTCGAGGAAGCGCTGGCCGGCGAGGGGCTGGACATGGTGTGCCGTACGCCCTGGCCAGATGGCAGATCACCCAGCCTGCGCTGGATTCTGGTCCACCTGGTCGAGGAGTACGCCCGCCATAACGGCCACGCCGACCTGCTTCGCGAGGCGATCGACGGCCAGACGGGCGAGTAGCGGTCAGCGCAGTTCTGCGGGAGCCCAGCTGGGCCAGGTGGCCTTCCCGACGAGAACGCCGTGGTCGTAGCGAGCGATGAGTCGCAGTGGCGTCTTAGCGCGGCTGTTGTCGTAGACGTACGTCACGTCGGCGCGATCTCGGGCGCGGGTGATCAGCGGCCATAACCGCTGGTAGCGCTCGCGAATCTTGGCTTCCGGGACGTGATGGCCGCCCGTCCGCTCGCGGTAGCCGACGCGGGCAACAGCCGCATCCTCTGGTAGCAGGACGATGTGCAGTTCCACGCGATAGCCAAGGGACTGTGCCTGTTCGACCAGAGCGAGCTTGGACGGGTGGCTGAACACCGTCTCGGTGATGAATGACGTACGGGTGGCCAGGAGTAGCTCGCGCTGGTGGGCTGCGGCCCGGCTGGCGTCGTAGGCATGCTCGGCCTGCGCCGTGGGCCAACGTTCGGCGGCGATGGCATCGGCGTTGACGAACGGCAGGTGCGTCACCGGTTGCAGGACGCGGCTGACGAGGGTGGTCTTGCCGCACCCGTTGGGGCCGGCGACCAGATGAAGAACACTGTCGCGAGCGGGATCAGCCGGCACGGGGCGGCCGGCTGCGCTTGGTCGCCGCCTTAGCGGGCTTGGCGCGCGCCGCTGTCGGGCGGTGCCGCGCGCGACCAGCGGCGTCGACCTCAACCCAGCTCTCACCGGCCGCCGCCAGCTCGCCGGTGAAATCAAGCCCTTCGCGTACGGCGGTCATCTGCTCGTCCCACTCGGCACGCACCACGGCCTGCTCGTGCGCGTCCAGGGCGTCGTAGGACTGGGTCCCGGCTAGCACTCGAGCAATGTCGCTCTGGCTCAAGCGGGCCGAGGCTTCGAGCTGGCGGCCGATGCGGGCCCAGTGGTTGACCTGCTGGGCCGCGCTACGACTCTGCAGCGCGCCGGCCGTCTTGGCGGCGGCGAACAACTCGTCGTCGATGCGGGTCGGCGAGGTTGCGGCCATGTCGTCCTCCGTGGGTCCGCCTTTACTGTAGCAGTCTGCTACACCCTACTGGCCGGCCCGGACGCCACGAGCGCGGCAACCGGGGATTGGCGGAAAGCGGTAAAGAAGGCGCGTACGGCTGCCTTGGAGCCCGATACCGCGACGTCGCCGTTGCGCTGCGCGGCCAGCAGCGACTGGTGGCCCAGGTAGGTGCGATAGAGCGACCACAGATCGGTGTTGAGGGTGACGTCGACGTCGAAGCCCGGGTCGACCAGGCATAACGACGGCTCCTGCTCCACCACGATCCAGTACTGCTTGCGGTGATCGGTG
>JBKJLP010000251.1:0-2848 GCA_046596735.1 Mycobacteriales bacterium
CGCATCGAACGGCAGTGTGCCGCCGTCGCCGGTCTTCGGCAGCATTCCCTCGGCCCGGAGCTCGGCGATGGTCGCGCCGAGCATCACCCGGGCACAGGCCTTGGCCAGCGGCACCGCGGTCGCCTTGCTGGTGAAGGGAACGGTCCGCGACGCGCGGGGGTTGGCCTCCAAGACGTAGAGCACGTCGTCCTTGAGGGCGTACTGCACGTTGAGCAGGCCGCGGACCCCGACCCCACGGGCGATGACCTCGGTGCTGTGTCTAATGCGGTCGAGGTCGGTGCGGCCCAAGGTGATGGGGGGCAGCGCGCAGGCAGAGTCGCCGGAGTGGATGCCGGCCTCTTCGATGTGTTCCATGACGCCGCCGAGGTAGAGCTCGGTGCCGTCGTAGATCGCATCGACGTCGATCTCGATCGCGTCTTCGAGGAAGCGGTCGACCAGCACCGGGGTGTCGGGACCGATGATGGTGCTGCGGTCGGTGTAGTCGCGCAGCATCTCGTCGCTGTAGACGATTTCCATGCCGCGCCCGCCGAGCACGTAGGACGGACGGACGAGGACGGGATAGCCGACGTCGGTGGCGATCTGCGCCGCCTCTTCGTACGAGCTAGCCATGCCGCTCTTGGGGCTGGGCAGGCCACCTTCGACCATCACGCGACCGAAGGCATCGCGGTCCTCGGCGAGGTGAATGGCCTCGGGTGAGGTGCCGACGATCGGTACGCCGCAGTCCTTGAGTTCCTGGGCCAGCCGCAGTGGGGTCTGTCCGCCGAGCTGCACGATGACGCCGACGAGTTCACCGCCGCCGGCAGCAGCGCTTTCCCGCTCCGCCGCGACAACTTCCAGGACGTCCTCGACGGTGAGCGGCTCGAAGTAGAGCCGGTCGCTGGTGTCGTAGTCGGTGGACACGGTCTCGGGATTGCAGTTGACCATCACGGTCTCAAAGCCTGCGTCGCGCAGCGCGAAAGACGCGTGCACGCAGGCGTAGTCGAATTCGATGCCCTGGCCGATGCGGTTGGGACCGCTGCCCAAGATGATGACCTTCTTCTTGGCCGAGGGCGCGACCTCGGTCTCCTCGTCATAGGACGAGTAGTGATAAGGCGTTTCGGCGGCAAACTCCGCGGCGCAGGTGTCAACCGTCTTGTAGACCGGCCGGACGTTGAGCTCGTGGCGCAGGTCGCGGACTTCGCGCTCGGTGATTCCCCGCACGACGGCGATCTGCAGGTCGCTGCAGCCCATCCGCTTGGCGTGACGCAGCACATCGGCGTCGAGCTCGGACGCGGCCTCGATCGTGGCCCGCAGCTCGACCAGGCTGAGCAGTTGGTCGACGAACCAGGGGTCGATCTTGGTGGCCTCAAAGACCTGCGCGGGGGTGGCGCCCAGGCGCAACGCGCGCTCGACGGTGTGCAGCCGACCGTCGTGCGGCACCTTCGCCAGAGCGAGGGCATCCTGCGCCGAGCCCTCCGGGTCGGGCTCGGTCCAGAAACCGCCGGGGGTCTGCTCCAGCGAACGCATCGCCTTCTGCAGCGCCTCAATGAAGGACCGGCCGATGGCCATCGCCTCGCCCACGGACTTCATGGTGGTGGTGAGCTCGGGGTCGGCTCCGGGAAACTTCTCGAACGCGAAACGGGGGATCTTCACGACGACGTAGTCCAGCGCCGGCTCGAAGCTGGCTGGCGTCTCGCGGGTGATGTCGTTGGGGATCTCGTCGAGGGTGTAGCCGATGGCGAGCTTGGCCGCGATCTTGGCGATGGGGAAGCCGGTCGCCTTCGACGCGAGCGCACTGCTGCGCGACACCCGCGGGTTCATCTCGATAACGATGATGCGGCCGTCTTCGGGGTTGACCGCGAACTGGATGTTGCAACCGCCGGTGTCAACGCCGACGGCGCGGATCACGTCAACGGAGATGTCGCGCAACTTCTGGTATTCGCGGTCAGTCAGCGTCATCGCCGGCGCGACTGTGACGGAGTCGCCGGTGTGCACACCGAGCGGGTCGAGGTTTTCGATCGAGCAGATGACGACGACATTGTCCTTGGTGTCGCGCATCAACTCCAGCTCGTACTCCTTCCAGCCCAAGATGGATTCCTCGAGCAGGACCTCGGTCGTGACGCTGGCCTGCAGCCCTCCGCCGCCGATGCGACGCAGGTCGGTTTCGTTGTAGGCCATGCCACCACCGGCGCCGCCCATCGTGAACGACGGTCGTACGACGACCGGGTAGCCAAGCTCCTCAACCGCGACGAGCAGCTCGTCCATGCTGTTGCAGACCGCGGACCGGGCGCTCTCGGCGCCGATCTCGGAGACGACGTCCTTGAAGAGCTGACGGTCTTCGCCCTTGCGGATCGCGTCGACGTCAGCGCCGATCAGCTCAACGCCGTACTGCTCCAGGACACCGGCCGCGTGCAGAGCCATCGCTGCGTTGAGGGCGGTCTGGCCGCCCAGCGTCGCGAGGAGCGCGTCGGGGCGCTCCTTCTCGATCACCTTGGTGACGTACTCAGGAGTGATCGGCTCGATGTAGGTGGCGTCGGCAAACTCCGGGTCGGTCATGATCGTCGCCGGGTTGGAGTTGATCAGCGTCACCCGCAGACCCTCAGCCCGCAGCACCCGACAGGCCTGCGTGCCGGAGTAGTCGAACTCCGCCGCCTGCCCGATGAGGATCGGCCCGGAGCCGATCACCAGGACGTGCTTCAGGTCCTCGCGCTTAGGCACGCTTGCCCTCCATCAGCTGGGCGAACTGCGCGAACAGCCCGGTGGCATCGTGCGGCCCGGGGGCCGCCTCGGGGTGGTACTGCACGGCGAAGGCAGGCGCGTCGAGCAGCCGCAGGCCCTCCACGACGCCGTCGTTGAGGTCGACGTGGCT
>JBKJLP010000508.1:0-4560 GCA_046596735.1 Mycobacteriales bacterium
GCTGGCCGACCAGGGCCGCACCATCCGCGTGCCCGTCCACATGGCCGAACTGATCACCAAGGTGACCCGCACGCGGCGCGACCTGACCCAGAGCCTGGGCCGCGAGCCGCTGGCCGAGGAGCTCGGGGAGCCTCTCGGCATGACGCCGGAGAAGATCGAAGAGATCCTGCGCTACGGCCGCGACACCCTGTCGCTGCAGGCGCCGGTCGGCGACGACGATGCCGTCCTCGGTGACTTCATCACCGACACCGACAGCGTTGACCCGCAGCTCGCGGTCGAGACGCAGATGCTCCAGGGCCAGCTCAGCGACGTCCTCGACGCGCTGCCCGAGCGGTCCGCCATCGTGATGAAGATGCGCTTCGGCCTGGTCGACGGCCGGCCACGCACCCTCGACGAGGTCGGGCGCTTCCTGGGCCTGACCCGCGAGCGGATCCGTCAGATCGAGCGCGACACGCTCGCCGAGATCCGCGCCGGCGGCAGCGCCGACGGCCTGCGGGAGTACGTCGCTTAACAGTTCAGCGCCCCGACACAGCAGGGGCCCCAGACCGACGGCCGCTCGACCCTCTCGCCAGGGACGGGCGGCCGTCGTTCGTTTCCGCGGATGAGTCGCGACCGCTTGGTGCTAGGCGCAAGAGGCGTGATAGGCAAGGCCCATGACCGACAACCCGCGCCAGAACGTCACCTTCGCCAGCAACGGCTCACCGGCCCATGGCTACCTCGCGGTACCTGCGGGAGGCGCGGGGCCGGGCGTCATCGTCATCCAGGAGTGGTGGGGGCTCACCGACCACATCGCCGACGTGACCGACCGACTGGCCGCGGCCGGGTTCGTCGCGCTGGCACCGGACCTGTTTGGCGGCAGCGTCGCGCACGACGCCGACGAGGCGGGCCGTCTCATGTCCGAACTGCCCGTCGACCGGGCCGCCACCGACCTCCGGGGTGCCGTTGACTACCTGCTCGCCCACCCGGCGGTCACCAGTGACACCGTCGGCGCGGTCGGTTTCTGCATGGGCGGCGGGTTCGTCTTGATGCTCGCAGCGCAGCAAGGCGACAGGGTCGGCGCGGCCGTCCCCTTCTACGGGGTGGGACCCGCTGTGCCGTCCACGTACGTGGGTCTCACCGCCGCGGTGCAGGGCCACTATGGCGAGCAGGACGCCTTTTACCCGGTCGAGCAGGCGAAAGCCCAGGAGCAACAGATCGCCCAGGAGTCCGGGGCTCCGGTGGAGTTCTTCTACTATCCGGCGGCCCACGCGTTCCACAACGACGACAACACCCTGGGCACCTTCAACGAGGACCAGGCCAAACTGGCCTGGTCGCGGGCCGTGGCCTTCCTGCGGGACCACCTGTGACCGAGGTGGCCGACCGCTACGCCCGGATCGCGGACCGGTTCAACACGTTGCTCGGGGGCACGCCGCCGGGCGCCTGGGGCCGGCCGTCGCCCTGTCCCGAGTGGACCGCACACGGCGTGGCTCAGCACGTGATCGACACTCACCGCCGCGTGCTGACCCGGCTGACCGGTGGCGACCCGACACCCCCCGACACCGACGAGGACTTGGCGGCCTCATGGCAGGTCGAGTCCGCCGCTGTCCGATCCGCCCTCGCCGACCCGGCCCGAGCCGGCACCCAGGTCGACAGCTTCGGCAGCGCACAGCCGTTCGAAGACCTGGTGGGCAACCTGCTCTGCGCGGACACCCTGATCCACAGCTGGGACCTGGCTCGAGCGACCGGTCAGGACGAGCGACTTGATCCGGCCGCGGTCGAGGCCGCACTGACCTTCCTCGAGCCCAACGACGCGATCCTGCGCCGACCGGGCGGCTTCGGACCCAGGGTCGACGCCCCTGAGCGCGCCGACGCGCAGACCCGGCTGCTCTGCTTCGTCGGGCGCCAGCCCTAGTTTCACACGCTCGGGCCAGCCACGGGGACGCCGCCGCGCAGCCTCAGCAGGCAGACTCCGTTCACCACCAGCCCAGCAGCGAACACCAGGGAGCCTGGAACCGCCACCCAGACGAACGCCGCGTCCCGGGTCGCGAGAGCGACGACGAACGCCGCCACCCCGAGCGCGGCCCCGCTGACCAGAGCGGCCCGCGCCGTTCGGGCGATGAAGGGCGTGCGGGCCAGCGACCACACGGCCAGCCCGATGCTCGGGATCAGGAACAGCGGCACCGCCTGGTCGATGGCGCTGCCGTTGTCCGCGTAGCGGACGTTGTCGAGGAGGTAGGCCGTGCCGGCGCCCAGAACCAGGGCCAACCCGAGCAGGCTGAGATCGCCAGCCCGCCAGCGGCTCGTCCTCACCACGGCGAGGATCACGGCACCGACCATGGCGGCGAGCGGCACGCCGGGCAGTTCCAGCAGGGTCGCGACCACGAGCGTCACCACCGCTATCCCGGCTGCGGCCAGGACCGGAAGCGGCAGCCCGACGCCGACCACCGCCGTACGCACGCCGCACAGGCCGGTCGCGAACAGCACAAGCGCCAGGGCAGCCGCGAGCAGCGTGACCCCCTCACCAACGGGGGCGAGAGCGAGCAGGAGCGCCGCCGGGCAGGCCAGCAAGGCCACCCCGCCGATCCACGGTGGGACCGGCACGCCGAGATCCGTCCAGCCGGCGAGCGACGGACGGCCCATCAGTCCTCCCTAGGCGTCTGCGCGCACCCAGGCCGTCGTCGGCTTCTTGCGGGGCGCCGCGTCGTCCTGGTCCTTCTTGCCGATGGGCTCGGGAGTGCTGCCGGCAGAGGACAGCCACTCGCGCTGGGTGGCAATCTGGGCCTCGAGCTCGTCAGTGGCGCGGCCAGCTGCTTTGGCCTTCTCGAGCTTGCCCTCGAGCTCAGCCAGCTTTTCGCGCAGCCGAATCTCAAACGGTGAGGCCGAGCTTGCCTGCCAGCGCTTCTCAGACGTTTCGCGGACCTTCTTCTCGACCGCGCCCATCCGGTCCTCGAGGGAACGCATCGCGTCGCGCGGCACCTTGCCAGCGGCCTCCCACTTCTCCTGCAGGTCACGCAAGCGGGCCGTCGCTTTGTCCGCGGCTCCCGTGAAGTCGAGCGCTTCGGCCTCGGCGAGAATCTCCTCCTTGACCTTCTGGTTGCCGCGGAACTCCTCGTCCTGCGCCGCGAACTGCGCGTTGCGAGCGCCGAAGAACGTGTCCTGGGCGGCCTTGAACCGGCCCCACAGCTCGTCCTCGACCTCGCGGGGCGCCCGACCAGCGCTCTTCCAGTCGGCCATGAGTTGCTTGAAGCGCTCTGCGGTTGCCTTCCAGTCTGTCGAGGCGGACAGCGCGGTGGCCTCCTTGATCAGCCGCTCCTTGCGAGACTTGGACTCCCCGCGCTGATCCTCAAGAGCCGCGAAGTGCGCCGTACGACGCTCCGCGAAGGACTTGCGGGCGGCGGCGATGCGCTGCCACAGCTCATCCTCGGTGCGCTTGTCGAGGTGCGGCAGCTTCTTCCAGTCGTCGCCCAGGTTGCGCAGCCGCTCGCCGGAGGCCTTCCACTCGCTGGTCAGCGCGAGCTTCTCCGCTTCCGCCGCCAGGACCTGCTTCTGCTCGGCGGCCTTGATCCGGGCCTCGGCCTTAGCGGCCTTGGCCTTCTCGACAGCCTCGGCGGTAGCGCCGTTGAGTGCCTCTACCCGCCGTGTGAGCGCCGCGAGGTCGCCGACCGCCCGCGCGTCAGGCAGCGTCTCGGCGAGGCGGGCAGCGCTGGTTGCCACCTGCGTCGGGTCGCCGGAGCCGCTGCGCAGCCGCTGCTCAAGCAGCGACACCTCCGTGGCGAGCGCTTCGTACTTACGGACGTAGTGCGCGAGTCCCTCTTCGGGAGCACCCGCCTGCCAGGAGCCGACCTCCCTCTCCTCGCCCTGCGCCGTACGGACAAAAACGGTGCCGTCGTCGCCGACTCGGCCCCACTCGCTCATGACACTCCCGTTCGCTGGTGACGTGCTTGCCACCATCATCCCCGATGTCGGGCTCGGGCAACGCTTTCGGTCACCTGACCGGCACACTGTCAGCGTGAACCGACCCCGGACGACGGCCGGCAGCCTGGCCCTGGGGCTGTACCTGTGCGGGTTGCTGGCGAGCGTTGTCGCGCTGTGGCTCGTCGATCTGCGCGAGCTCGCGGTGGCGCTGCTCGTCGTCGAGGTCGCCCTGCTGGCTACGGTCGCCGCGGTCCGCCGGCGCCCTGACGCGCCTGCCGTCCGGCCCACTCCGAGCACCCGGCCCTGGATCGTGCCGCTGATCATGGTCGGCGGGCTGTTGGCCATGGTGCTGCTGGCCGTCCTGGCTGCTGGCCAGGGGTGAGGGGCACCACCGCGTTGCACTCTGACAAGCGGGCCACCGGGCGCGACACTGCCCATCACGGACTCTGCCGCGGCACCGAACCTGCCCGCGGCGACGGGAGAAGTCGATGACCGGCCGGGACATCCCGACGCAGCCGCGCCGGTGGAGCGTGGGAGCGCTCGGTGGCGCCCTGCTGGCCACGCTGCTCGGTGGCGGCGCGGTGGCGCTCACGATGGACCAGCCGGTCACTCCGGCAGCGCGCGATGCCTCCGCCGTCGCCGATGCCGGCCGGCTCCTCCCTCCGG
>JBKJLP010000031.1:0-5155 GCA_046596735.1 Mycobacteriales bacterium
GGATCACCGCGAGGAGATCGAGGAGGTCCTCAAGGGGGCCGACATGGTCTTCGTGACCGCTGGCGAAGGTGGTGGCACCGGCACCGGTGGCGCGCCGATCGTGGCTGAGGTAGCCCGCTCGCTGGGCGCGCTGACCATCGGCGTCGTGACCCGGCCGTTCTCGTTCGAGGGCAAGCGTCGCGCCGGTCAGGCGGAGGAGGGCATCGCTGCGCTCCGCGCCGAGGTCGACACGCTCATCGTTATCCCCAACGACCGGCTACTCGCCCTGTCGGATCGTCAGGTCAGCGTGATGGACGCCTTCAAGAGCGCCGACCACGTGCTGCTGTCGGGTGTCTCGGGCATCACCGACCTGATCACCACCCCGGGCCTGATCAACCTCGACTTCGCCGACGTCAAGTCGGTCATGAGCGAGGCTGGCGGTGCGCTCATGGGCATCGGATCGGCCCGTGGCGATGACCGCGCCATTGTCGCCGCCGAGATGGCGATCTCCAGCCCACTGCTGGAGGCGAGCATGGACGGCGCGCACGGCGTGCTGCTGTCGATCTCCGGCGGCTCCGACCTCGGGCTGTTCGAGATCAACGAGGCCGCGCAGCTCGTCGCCGACGCGGCCCACCCCGACGCCAACATCATCTTCGGGGCCGTGATCGACGACGCCCTCGGCGACGAGGTCCGGGTCACCGTCATCGCGGCCGGATTCGACGCAGGCACTCCTACCCCCGTGCGCCGGTTCGAGACGCCGCGCGCGGTTACGCAGGACGAGGACGCGCCGGTCCGCCCGACGCCGAGCGCCGTGCCGCGCTTCACCCCTACCGCGGTGACGCAGGAGCGGTTCCGGCCGACCCCCTCGTCGCAGGCACCGCGTCGTACGGTCGTTTTCGAGGACGACCTGGACGTCCCCGACTTCCTCAAGTAGCCGGTGCTGGACCTGCTGGAGGCCGGCCTGCCGGCTCCGGCGAAGGGCGTCTTCACTACCAGGGCCCAGGGGACGAGCGCGCCCCCGTACGACGGGCTCAACCTCGCGCTGCACACCGACGACGAGTGGCGCCGCGTGCACGCCAATCGCGATCTGCTCGGGCGCGCGCTGGGCCTCAGTTTCCGGGCCTTGGTGTTTGGCAAGCAGGTCCATGGCGTTGGGGTGCGCGAGGTGACCGCTCCGTCCTCGCTCGGCGCGGACCGTGGGCTACCCAACACCGACGCCCTCTGGACCGCGGTTCCCGACGTCGCGCTGGTCATGATGGGTGCCGATTGCCCACCGGTCCTGCTCGCGGGTGACGGCGTCGTGGGAGTTGCCCACGTCGGCCGAGCAGGCCTGGTCGCGGGCGTGCTGCCCGCTCTGGTGGAGGCCATGGGTGGAGCGACTACCGCGCGCATAGGTCCGGGGATTTGTGGGCTTTGCTACGAAGTGCCCGACGCTCTTGCCGATGCGGCTGAGGCAGCGGTGCCGGGAAGCCGGTCGACGACGCGTACGGGCACCTCGTCCATCGACCTCTGTGTCGGGGCCACCGCTCAACTCGCCGCTGCCGGCGTCACGGATGTCGAGCAGGTCGGCGGCTGCACGCTGGAGCAGCCCGAGCGCTTTTATTCCTACCGACGCGACGGCCGCACCGGTCGTCACGGTGGTGTCGTATGGCTGCCGTGACCCGGGCCGCGCAGATGCAGACCAACCTCGCAGCGGTCGAGGCGCGCATCGTGGCTGCCTGTGCGGCCGCTGGGCGCGCCCGTGCGGAGGTCACCTTGATCGGGGTGACCAAGACCTGGCCGGCGAGCGACGTCGCGATCCTGCGAGACCTGGGCGTCGTCGACGTCGCGGAGAACCGCGATCAGGAGGCTGCTGGCAAAGCAGCCGCGATCGCCGGCGTGCGCTGGCACTTCGTCGGTGCGGTGCAGACCAACAAGGCAGCGAGCGTGGCGTCGTACGCCGACGTCGTGCATGCGGTGGACCGGGTGCGACTCGTCCGGGCGCTGGGCTCCGGCGCGCAGAAGGCGGGCCGCCAATTGCGCGTACTCATCCAGGTCAGCCTTGACGGCGACCCGGCTCGTGGCGGAGCGGCGCCGTCGGAGGTCCGCGACTTGGCCGGGCAGATCGCTCGGACCGCGGGCCTTGACCTCGGGGGTCTGATGGCCGTGGCGCCGCTCACGCAAGACGCCGGCCGGTCGTTCGAGCGGCTCGCGGAGTTCTCGGCGCAGCTGCGCACCGGCTACCCCGCAGCCACCTGGATCAGTGCCGGAATGAGCGGAGACCTCGAGGCGGCGGTGCAGAACGGCGCAACTCACCTGCGTGTCGGGACCGCCATATTGGGGGTTCGACCCCCCTTGCGGCGATAGTCTGCGGCCGCACCGCGAGCGACGTCCGTCCCGTACGTCGACACCGAGCGTCGAGGAGTCCGAATGCCCGGCACCATGCGCAAGCTGGGTCTGTACCTCGGTCTGGTCGAGGACGACGAGGACAGCGCCCGCAACACCTACGACGACGATCGCTACGGCTACGACGAGGAGCCCGAGCCGGCTCCGACCCGGGCCTACCGGTCCGCCCTCCCGCCGCGCGGCGGCGGCCTGACCGTCGGCCACGGTCGCCCTCAGGGTGAGCACCAGACCGCCGGTTCGTTGGCGCTGGACACCGCGCCGCGCAGCTACCAGCACCCGCCGATGACAAGCCCGGTGGCCGTCCCGGATGACCCCTACCGGATCACCACCCTGACGCCGCGCACCTACAACGAGGCGCGCACCATCGGTGAGCATTTCCGCGTCGGCACGCCGGTCATCATGAGCCTGACCGAGATGGACGACGACGACGCCAAGCGGCTCGTCGACTTCGCCGCCGGGCTGATCTTTGGCCTGCACGGATCCATCGAGCGCGTCACGAACAAGGTGTTCCTGCTCTCTCCCGAGCACGTCGAGGTCACGGCTGAGGACAAGGCTCGGATCGTCGAGGGCGGGTTCTTCAACCAGTCCTGACGCGCGACTTCGTTAGGGTGGTTGCTGTCCCCTTTCCCGGTCCACACCCCGGTTCTGATCCAGGAGCACCCGCACCCCGTGGCCACGCTTGCGTCGTTGCTCGCCAGCGCGCTGATCGTCTTCCTGATCCTGCTGATTTTCCGGCTGATCATGGAGTACGTCTTCATGTTCGCGCGGTCCTGGCGACCCTCGGGAGTGGTCGCCGTCGCACTCGAGCTGTGTTACTCGGTCACCGACCCCCCGCTCAAGGCGCTCCGCAGGGTTATCCCCCCGCTGCGCATCGGGCGAGCCTCGATCGACCTGTCGTTCCTCGTCCTGTTCATCGTGGTCCAGATCCTTATCGGCGTGGTCGGGAACCTCGGGTGACCTCGGGCATGAAACGCTGCAGTCAAGCCGCCGCTCGTCGCACCCAGGAAGGGACGTGATCCGCGTGCCACTGACCCCCGCTGATGTCGCGAACAAGCAGTTCAAGATCACCTTCCGCGGTTACTCGCTGGACGAGGTCGACGGGTTCCTCGACGAGATCGAGGCAGAGCTCGGTCGGCTGATGCGCGACAACGCCGCGCTTCGGGAAGCACCACCGGCACAGGCCGCGCCGGTCCTGCCGCCGGTGTTCGCACAGCCGACCCCGGCCCCCGCGCCGACCCCTGCGCCGAGTGCGCCGTCCAACGAGGACGGCCAACAGGCTGCGCTCCGTACGTTGCTGCTGGCGCAGCGGACAGCCGACGAGGCCGTCGCCGAGGCGCGGGCAGACGCCGCGCGCATCGTCGCGGAGGCCGAGGCGCGAGCCGCTGGCACCGACGCCGAGATCGCGCGTCGCCTTGCCGAAGCGCTCGGCGGGGTCGAGGCGCGCAAGCGCAAGCTCGAGCAGGAGATTGAGGAGTTGCGCGTCTTCGAGCGCGAGTACCGCGTCCGGCTCAAGGCCTACCTCGAGTCGCAGCTGTCCGACATCGTCGGACGAGGTGCGCCCGACGACGCGGGTGCCGGCGTCCCCGCGGCCGCCCGCACGGCAGCCATCACCGGCGGCAGCGCGACCGCGGGTACTCCAAGCGGTCCTCGACCGCAGCCTGGCGGTGCCTCCCCGGCGCCGGCCGGTCCGCCTGCGCCTACCCCCTCGCCGGCCGCCCCCCCGGCCGCGGCCGCCAGCCAGGCTGCGCCGACGCGTCCGAGTTCGCCCCCGCCCGCCCCTGCTCCCGTCCAGGCGCCGTCCGTGGAACCGGCGCCCCCGCGCCCCGCCCCGGTGCCGCCGGCCGGCCGGGTGCCCAGCTACGCCCCCATCCCACCGTCGGACGCTGCCCCCTCACTAAGCCCGCGCCCGACGGGACAGGCCCAGTCGGGCTCCGCTCCGTCAGGGCCGCCGCGGGAGGCCGGGCTACGCACCGTTCCACCGCTACAGCCAGACCCCGCTCCTGAGCCCATCGGGCCCTTCACGATCGTTCCGCCCTCGGTCTTCGCCGAGCAACTCGACGAAGGGCCCGAGCCGCCCGCTAGCCCCTGACCCACCCCTGATCAGGGCGTTCACGCGAACGCCCCACGCCTGTGCGCCGCTATCATTGCCGGCCGCACACCCACCGGAGGACCCACCACGTGATCGTCATCAGCGGGGCACTTGTCCTCGTCGCCATTGTCCTGCTCCTTATCGGAATCTTCGCCAAGACCATGGCGTTCGTTTACGCCTCGATCGCGGTGAGCGTCGTCGCGCTCGGTTTCCTGGGAGCCGGCATCTTCCAGCGCCGCGGCCAGGGTCCTGGTGCCGAGACCATCGACGGGGAAACCGCAGCACCCCTGCGCGGCGACACGGACGATGCGTCCGGCGTCACGGCGGTCACCCGCAGCGCGGCTGCTACTGCCACGGTCGCCTCGGTGCTTGTTGTCGCCGGTCGGCCGCGCTATCACGTGGCTGGCTGCCGCTATCTCAACGGCAAGGATGCCGACGAAGTCGGCGTCGCGACGGCGCAGGCCGACGGATTCACGCCGTGCGGCGTCTGCAAACCGGACGACGTCCTGGCGGCCGCGGGTGAGCCCGCGGTTCAGGAGCCGGACGAGTCCACGGTGGACTCACCGGCCCAGAAGCTGACCCGGCCGACCGTCGAGGCGCCCGTCGTGGAGCCGACTCCGGCCGCCACCCGCCGAGGTGGTGCCAAGACCGCCGCGGAGCGGGCCGCCAGCGCCGCTCCGGCGAAGAAGGCTCCGGCCAAGA
>JBKJLP010000053.1:0-4674 GCA_046596735.1 Mycobacteriales bacterium
GGTGACGGTGCCGCCGGTCGGCAACTTTTTCTTGAGATAGATCTCCACATCAAATCTGCTGAGCCGCTCAGCCCAGTGGTGGTTGCACACCACGATGCAATCCGCGGTCGCATCAGAGTTGCCCATGACGATGCCGTTGGGGAACTGCGGCGCCTGCTTGCGCAGGCCACCGGTGAACGGACCGCTGCGGTAGTAGCTCGGGTTGACGGTGCTTTCACACGCAGCCTTGTAGGGCTCGCCGCCGTAGAGGGGGTCGGCGACGGTGGGCAGCGCTGTGGGCGATGCCTTGCACGGGGCGTACGACGCGCCACCGTTGAGGTCGGCCGAGCTCAACCCGGGCTCGACGCCGATGACCCCGCCGTCGACGCTGTTGACCCCACCGAAGCGGATCCGCACCGCCTCCGTCGTCCGAACCTTGGGGTAGTCCTCGGTGTTGACGGCGGTGGTCGGGGCGGTGGGCGCGGTCGGCGGCTCGGGCGGCGCCACCGGCTCTGTCGGTCCCGCCCACGCCGTAGGGACCAGCACGCCCACGGCGGCGATGGCCGCAAGAAGTACAGCGCGGCGTACTCGCGTTATCGCCACGGGTAAAGCATAAGGGCACGATGGACGGATGGCCGCCGACGATGCCGTGGACGTACGCCGCGCCGGCGCGCGCCACGTCACCCGCAGCGCGGCTGTAGAGACCCTGCACAGTTTCTCCTTCGGCGCGCACTACGACCCAGCCAACGTGGGACACGGCTGCCTCGTCACGTACGACGAGCACCGGCTGGCACCCAGCGCCGGCTTCCCGTCGCATCCGCACCGCGACCTGGACATTGTCAGTTGGGTCCTCGAAGGCCGGCTCCGCCACGAAGACGACACGGGGACCATCACCGACGTCTCGGCCGGCTGCGTGCAGGTGCTGCGCTCGGGCGGCGGCATTCTGCACAGTGAAAGCAACGCCAGCGCCACCGAGCCGGTCCGCTTTCTGCAGGCCTGGCTCATCGCCGAGCCGAGGACGAGCGCCCCGACGTACTCCGTCCAGGATCGCGGCGCGGACCTCGACGCGGGCGGGTGGGTCACCCTGTGCGAGGTCCCAGGCGCCAGCCTGCTCGGCGCTCGGCTGGCTGAAGGCGAGGTCCTCGTCGTGCCCGCCGTCTCCCGCGCACATCTGTTCGTCGCCCGCGGTCAGGTCTCCCTCGGCCAGCACGTCCTCGAAGACTCGGACGCGGTGCGGCTGAGCGGCGCTGGCGAGCGCCTGCTCGTTACGAAGCGGCCGGCGGAACTGCTGTTGTGGCTGCTGCCGGACTCGTCGCTCGGCGCAGGACGGTCGCCACGACACCGACCCCAGCCAGCAGGACAAGCAGCCAGGCGACGACGAGCGGCGGCGTGGGTAGTTCCTCCGACCCCGAATCGACCAGAGCTGTACCGGTGGCTGCGGCGGCTGCTTCGGCGGGCGGTGTCTGCTCTGGGTGAGCCAGTTCCTCGGCGAGCAGCCCAGGCGGCAGTTGCGTCGCTGCCGCCACTTCGGGCAGCGCCTCGGCCACCCCCGTGGTGCGTACGACGGTAAACAGGCTGGAGCGCAGTCCGAGCCCTCGAGCGACGACCACCCCGGCCAGCTCGACCGACCCGGCGGAGCCGTCCAGGCGCACGCGCGTCGCACGTCCGGACGTGCCACGGGCGATAACCGTCACGGCATCGAGACGACCGGCGTAACCCAGCCGTGCGGCGACCGTCTCGGGACTCGGCGTCACCTCCCACGCGTCGACGTCGCCGGGAGCAACCACGTTGCTCGGCAGGTAGGGCGAGGTCTCGGTGCCGCCGAAGCCCTCCCCCGGTGACGCCGTCCGGCCGCCGGCGTTGGCGCTGTAGTAGGTCGTCGCCAGCCGGCCGCCGAAAGTCACCACCTCGCCGCGGGTGGCACGGGCCGCTGCGGTGGTGCTTTCTCGCTCGTTGCCGGCGCCGATGTAAACCTGACACCGGGTGTCGTCGCACAGGTCGTAGCCCAGCGGACGACCTTGACCCGTGGCACGCAAAGCGTAGGTGCGCGCCGCGACCGCCTGGACTTGCAGCGCCGCCGGACGCCAGCTCGCCGGCACCTCCCCGAGGCCGCGCAGGTAGTCCTCGATGTCGACGAGGTTGACGAGCCGGAAGCCCTGGCGTGCAAGGGCCTTCACCTCACCGCGGTAGGCGCGCCCGGTATCGCGTACCTCGGTCAGCGCCCCCGAAGGCGGCGTCACCGTGATCGGCTGGGCGCTGTCGAACACCAGCAGCGGCGGCCCGGTCGGCGTGGATGAGGGCGTCGCAGAGGGTGGCGTGGAGGGCCTCGCTGAGCTGGTTGGGGAAGACGTGGGCGAGCTCGTTGGCCCCGGCGAGACGGTAGGGGTAGGCGTGGAACTCGGCAGGACCGACGCGACTGGGTCCGGCGTGGGGGTCGGCGACTCCTGGGTGAAAACAGCGCGGTCGGCTGCCGGCCCGGGGCTCCGTGCCTGCTCGCGCACGTGGTAGCCGTTGCTGTCGACACTGAGCTGCAGCAGCGCCCCCGGCTGTGACTGCACCGTCTGGCGTCCGTCGCTGATCCGGGCGCCGCTGGGGGTCCCCAGCGTCACCGAACCCGTCGGGGCATCCGCCTCCCACACGGCGACCGCGACAGCGGACTGACGCCGCGCACGAGCCGTACCGGGATAGAAGTGCTGCAGGATCTGCTCGTGGCCTTGGCCAGCGACCGCCATCGCCTGGGCGCTGACCTGGGCCATCCCGACGCCGTGGCCATAGCCCTTGCCGTCGAACTGGAAGACCTGCTGGGGCGACGGAGTCGCCGCAAGCGCAGGCACACCGCACAGCGAAGCCACCACCGACAGCGTCAAAGCCGATCGCAGCTGGCCGCGAGTCACCTGTGTCCGAGCTCAGCTGACATGGCCACCAGGGTAAGCGGGGACACGCTCATTCCGCTGCCTGCCAACTACCGTCCTCGCCCAGCCGAGCGACGCGTACGTGCATCGTCGAGCGCTGGTGCAGAGCTGCCTGCACGGCGCGGTGCAGACCGTCGTCAAGGTAAAGCTCACCCTGCCACTCGAAGACGTGGCCGAACAGGTCGCCGAAAAACGTCGAGTCCTCGGCCAGCAGGACGTCCAAGCGCAGCTCGGCCTTGACGGTGATCAGATCAGCTAGCCGTACCTGGCGGGGCGGGATCGTGGCCCAATCCCGCAGCGACAGCAGCGGGGCTTCGTAGGGCCGCTCGGCCAGAACGCCGCGGAACACCTTGCCGCCGGAAGCGGGTCGCCGGCGTGGGATCGAACGGCGCGGCGGGTGCGTCACCTGTGCAGTGTGCCCCGCTTGGGCTGCTTCACCCATGCGCCACACGGTGGGCCGATCGGCGCCGGGCGCCTATCTTCCGAGGATGACCGCATCCACCGCTGACCTCGAGACCCGGCTGGACCGTTGCCTGCCGGGCGCCCGCACCGACCTGGAGGACCTGGTGCGCATCCCGTCCATCTCTTCTGACCCTGACCGCAGGGCGGATGTGCGCAGCGCCGCGGACGCTGTAGCGGCGCACGCCCGAGACGCAGGCGCGTCGCAGGTCGACGTGGTCAGTTCCGGCGACGGTCACCCGGCCGTCATCGCCCGTTGGGCTGCTCCCGAAGGAGCCCCGACGGTGCTGCTCTATGCCCACCTGGACGTACAGCCGACCGGCCCGGCTGCCGAGTGGACCGACCCGCCCTTCACGCCGACCGAGCGCGACGGCCGCCTCTACGGACGCGGAGCAGCCGACGACAAGGCCGGGGTGATGATGCACCTCGCGGTGCTCCGTGCCTTCAACGGCAGGCCTCCCGTCGGTGTCACGCTGTTCATCGAAGGCGAGGAGGAGATTGGCTCGCCCACCCTGACCGCGCTGCTGGCCGAGCACCACGACCGCTTGCGAGCCGACGTCATCGTCATCGCCGACAGCGGCAACGCCGCCGTCGACGTCCCGTCCTTCACGACCAGCCTGCGCGGTCTGGTCGACCTGACCGTCGAGGTCCGCCTCCTCGAACGCCCCGTGCATTCCGGGGTCTACGGCGGTGCGGTGGGCGATGCGCTGACGGGACTGTGCCGGCTCATGGCGACGCTGCACGACGACAACGGCGACGTCGCGATCAAGGGTCTGCACATCGCAACCTCGGATGCTCCCGACGGCGACGAGGCCGTGTTCCGGTCCGACGTGGGCCTGTGTGGCTCCGGCGAGTTGATCGGCACCGGCACCTTGCCCGAACGGCTCTGGCACCACCCGGCCGTCTCCGTCATCGGCATCGACGCGCCAAGCGTCGCGCAGTCGTCCAACGTCCTGCTCCCGCGCGCTCGGGCGAAGGTCAGCCTGCGCATCGCCCCCGGCGACGAGCCTGACCGGGCACTGGAGGCGCTGACCGATCACCTCGTCGCCAACGCCCCGTGGGGGGCCGAGGTGACCGTGTCCGAAGGATCGACCGGGGCGCCCTACTCGCTCGAAACTGGTGGCGATGTCTACGACCTGGCCCGTACGGCCTTCGCGCAGGCCTATGGCAATGACGCAGTAGAGAGCGGGATCGGCGGATCGATCCCCTTCATCGCCGAGTTCGCCCGGACCTTCCCCGGCGCGACGGTGCTCGTCACCGGCGTCGGCGATCCGGCCTCGCGGTGGCACGGGATCGACGAGTCCCTGCACCTGGGCATGTGGCG
>JBKJLP010000083.1:0-3753 GCA_046596735.1 Mycobacteriales bacterium
GGCTCGGGAGTGGTCGCGCGCCTGAGTCGCCCGGGAACGCCTCGGCGTCAGCCGGTGTCTCGAGGTGGTCCTATCGTGCCTCACGTGTGCCAACACCGGCTGACGCCGAGGCGTTCCCGGGCGACTCAGGCGCGCGACCACTCCCGAGCCACCCGCTCGGCGAGCGCGGTCAAGTGCCGCTCAGGCTCAGCCAGCGAGGCGTGCAGTCCGACCGCGTCAACCACGGCGTACGTCGCCTCGATGCCCGCGGCGGCGGCCTCGCGGCGGCCGAGCGCCACCTGACCGGCCAGGACGAGGCAGGGCAGCCCTTCGGCCGCTGCGGCCGCTGCGACGCCCGAGACGACCTTGCCGGACAGGGAGGTGCCGTCGAGGCGACCCTCCCCGGTCACCACCAACTGGGCCCGGCCCACCTGATCAACGAGCCCCACGAGTTGCGCTACCAAGGCGATGCCCGGCGCCACCTCGCCGCCCAGGGCGAGCAGCGCCGCACCCAGCCCGCCCGCCGCCCCTGCTCCGGGACTGTTGCGCACCTCGACTCCGGTTGCGGCCTCCAGGACGTCGGCCCAGCGGGTGAGAGCGACATCGAGCCGCTGGACGTCATCGCGGGAGGCGCCCTTCTGTGGGCCGAACACGGCCGAGGCGCCGCGGAGCCCGAGCAGCGGGCGGTCGACGTCGGTCGCGACGACGAGCTCGATCGACTTGAGCCGCGCATCGACGGAGCCGCCAAGGCCGGCCGCCTGCGATAGGGCACCGCCACCCGGCGCAAGCGGCAGCCCAGCAGCATCTTTGGGCAACCAGCCGAGCGCGGCCAGCATCCCGGCGCCCCCGTCGTTGGTCGCCGAACCGCCCAGCCCCACGACCACCCGGGCAACTCCCGCATCCAGCGCTGCGGCGATCAACTGGCCCACCCCGTACGTCGACGTGCTGGTCGGCCGACGTTCGTCCGCGGCGAGGAGATGGAGACCGCAGGCCTGTGCCGACTCCACGTAGGCCGTGTCGTTGACCAGCAGGATCTGCGCATCGACGTCTCGTCCCAGCGGATCGCGGACGCGCACGTCGATCAGCCGTCCGCCGGTGAGGGCCGCCGCGAGGACGTCGACCAGTCCTGGTCCGCCATCCGAGAGCGGGGCGGTGATCACGTCGTCGTGCGGGGCTCCGCGCCGCCACCCCGCAGCGATCGCCGTGGCAGCCGCGACGGGCGCGAGGGTGCCGCCGAAACCGTCCGGGGCGATGAGGACGCGCATGCCTGCAGGGAAGCACGGCCGACCGGCGCGGGTTGTCCTCCATGGGACGATCAGGAGTCCCCCGCAGCCGATCGAGGAGCCGTTCCATGACCTCAGCCGCCGACCTCGACCTGCCTGAGGGCGTCGAGGCCACGCCGCTGGCGCTGCTGCTGCTCGGGCGCGGGAGTGACCCTGATTCCGAGCGCGGCGTCGAGTGCCCCGGCGACCTGCCCAGCGCCTCCGATCCTTCGCTCGTCGCCCGAGCCAAGGCCGCGAAGGAAGCACTGGGCGATCGGGTCTTCATCCTGGGCCACCACTACCAGCGCGACGAGGTCATTCAGTTCGCCGACGTCACCGGCGACTCGTTCAAGCTGGCGCAGCAGGCCGCCGACCGACCGGACGCGGAGGCCATCGTGTTCTGTGGCGTCCACTTCATGGCCGAGTCCGCCGACATCCTCACCGGACCGGACCAGGCCGTCGTCCTGCCTGACCTGGCGGCCGGCTGCTCGATGGCTGACATGGCGACGTACGACCAGGTCGAGCAGTGCTGGGACGACCTCACCGACGCCGGCGTCGCCGACCTCGTGGTGCCGGTGAGCTACATGAACTCTTCCGCCGCGATCAAGGGCTTCACCGGGCGTCACGGCGGGACGATCTGTACGAGCAGCAACGCCAAGAACGCGATGCGGTGGGCGTTCGACCAGCGGTCTGGTGGCGAGGGCAAGGTGCTGTTCATCCCGGATCAGCACCTCGGTCGCAACACCGCCGTGCTCGAGCTCGGGCTGTCTCTGGACGACTGCGTGGTCTACAACCCGCACAAGCCCGGAGGTGGCGCGACCCCCGAGGAGTACCGCGCGGCCAAGGTGATCCTGTGGAAGGGCCACTGCTCTGTCCACGGCCGTTTCCACGCCCAGACCGTGGCTGAGGTCCGCGAGCGGATCCCGGGCGTCAACGTTCTCGTGCACCCCGAGTGCACACACGAGGTAGTCCTCGCCGCCGACCTCGTCGGCTCCACCGACTTCATCATCCGCACGCTTGACGCCGCGCCGGCCGGTAGCGCATGGGCAATCGGCACCGAGCTCAACCTGGTCAAGCGGCTCGCCAAGCAGCACCCGGACAAAACCGTGGTGTTCCTCGACAAGACCGTGTGCTTTTGCTCAACGATGAACCGGATCGATCTGCCGCACCTGGTCTGGGCCCTCGAGCAGCTCGTCGAAGGCACGGTGCCCAACCGGATCGAGGTCGAGCCCGAGACGGCGCGGCATGCCCGTGCGGCCCTGGACCAGATGCTGGCCCTGCCCTGAGCCGTAACCTGCTGGCGTGACTGACGCCGCTGAGCCCGATCCACGACGCCCGGGCGGCAAGGGTCGACCGACGCCCAAGCGCCGCGACGCGACGCCCCGCCGCGGTCCCGTCGCCCCTCCCCCGACCACCCGGCGCGAGGCGGCCAAGCGCGTCCGCGAGCAGGGAAAGCAGAAGCGCACGAACGTACGCAGCAGCGCCAAGGTCGGCGACGACCGCTACCAGCTCAAGCGCGATCAGGGTCCGGTGCGCGCGCTCGTGCGCGACCTCGTCGACTCACGCCGGCACGTCAGCGTCCTGCTTCTTCCGGCCGCCCTGCTGCCGTTGATCGGCCAATCCACCGGCTCGCAGATCGTCGTCTCGATCGCCACCACGCTCTGGCTCGCCGCCCTGATCGCGGCGCTCGCCGACTTCGTCGGAACGGCGCTGCTGGTCCGCAAGCGGATCCGGTCCGACTTCCCCGACGACAGCGGCCGGGGCCACCTGTTCTACGCAACCATGCGGACCGCCCAGTTCCGTCGCTTCCGGATGCCCAAGGCCCGGGTCCAGGTGGGCGAGCAGGTCTGAGTGATCCGGCGGACGCAGTTCGGGTTGCTGACGACCCCGCTCGCCGTGATCCTGCTGCTGTCCGGGTGCACGCCGGCCGGCTCGGCCCCTCCTGACGCACCGCTGGTGACGGTACGGGCGCCCCTCGCGCCGCTGGCGGTCCTCACCGCCGCGATCAGCACGACCCCCACAGCCGCGATCGAGGTCGCCGCCACCCCGGTCGACCTGCTCACGGTGCCGCACGAGCTCCCCCGCGGCGGGCGCGAGATTTTCCCGACGTACGAGGTGATCGCGCACTACGGGACAGCGACGACGGCCGTGCTGGGGGTGCTCGGCGAAGGAACGCCGGAACAGGCCGGGATCAACCTGTTGACGGCTGCCCAACCCTTCGGCAAGGCCAGCGGGCGGCGCATCCTGCCTGCCTTTGAACTCATCGTGTCGGTCGCCCAGCGCTCCCCCGGCGACGACGGCGACTACAGCGCCTACCTGCCCGACGCCGAGATCGATCGCTACCTCGGGGAGGCGCGGCGGATCAAGGCGCTGGTCATCCTGGTCCTGCAACCGGGCCTGGCCGACCCGCTGGTGCAGGCCAAGCACTTCGCGAAATACCTCAGCCAGCCTGATGTCGGCCTCGCTCTGGACCCTGAGTGGAAGCTCTACGCCAACGAGAAACCGGGGCGGC
>JBKJLP010000187.1:0-2617 GCA_046596735.1 Mycobacteriales bacterium
GTCCACCGCCGAGCCGCCCACGAAGAGAGCGCCGCGCGACCCTGGCGACTTCGTCCTGCGCCGTTAGCGCTCGGTGCGCACCGGAGTGGGAGCTGCCCAGCCCTGGTCGATCAGCTCGCGCTTGAGCCGCATCGCCGCGATGGACTTGGCTTCCGCCTCGTCGACGAGGTCGCGCGCGCTGGCCGTGTCGGAGACCTGCTCAAGCCGGTCGAGAGCCGCGAGGTAGCCACGCAGGGCGGCCACGAGGGCGGGGGCATCGAAGTCGCGTACGGACATACCGGACAGCATGCCCGATCTTTAGTGCCGGCGGTGGTCCTGGACGGTGATGCGTGGCCCAAACCGCGGCTTGCTGGCTCCGCTCAGCTCGAGCAACCGGACCACGCGATAGCGGTGCGGGCGCCAGGGCTCGAGCAGCGCGACCATCTCGTCGTCGTCGATCGGGCGGCCGACCAGCGCCCAGCCGACGAACTGCGACAGGTGGTAGTCGCCGACTGACAGAGCATCGGCGTCACCCAGAGCGCGCTGAGCGATCTCGGCGACGGTCCAGGGGCCGACGCCGGCCACTGCCGACAGCCGAGCCGCCGCTGCTGTCGGGTCCAGGTCGACCGCCTCTTCGAGCCGCCCGGCCACGCGTGCAGCCGTCACGATCGTGCGCGAGCGCTTGGGGTCGACGCCCGCGCGATGCCAGTCCCAGGACGGCACCGACGCCCACGTCGCCGCGCTCGGCGGGACGCGCATGCCGTCCGGCACGGGGCCGGGAGCCGCTTCTCCATAGCGCTGCACGAGCCAACACCAGGCCGCCGTCGCCTCCTTGCCGGTGACCTTCTGCTCGAGCACGGCAGGGACGAGCGCCTCCATGACCCGGCCGGTCCGCGGGATCCGCAGGCCGGGGTGGCGCCGGTGCGTCTGCGCCAGCAGGGGGTGGGAGTCGTCAAAACCGGTGAGGTCATCACGGCCGCCGAGCAGGTCGGGCAGGCCGGCAACAACCCATTCCGCGCCAGAACCCCAAGCGCTGCAGGCGATCTCGTGGGGGCCGAGGTTGGCAAGGCGAAAGCTCGCCGGTCCCGCCGGGGTCAGCGTCGTACGCCAGACTGCTCCGTCCGGATCGGTGCGGTGACACGGGTCGAAGCGCCCACGGCGCAGCGGGCCGAGCGTCCGTCGTACGTCCACCGGCAGGCTCGACCGCCACACGGTTTCGACGGGCGGCAGCACCACCCCAGTCTGCCCGTTAGGTTGGCGCCCATGGACAAGGTTGTAGCGAGCGCCGCTGAAGCGGTGGCCGACATCGGGGACGGCGCCTCGCTCGCCGTCGGGGGCTTCGGCCTGTGTGGCATCCCGACCGCGCTCATCGAGGCACTGCTGGCCGCCGGGGTCACCGACCTCGAGACGGTCAGCAACAACTGCGGCGTCGACGAGTGGGGGCTCGGGATGCTGCTGTCAGCAAAGCGGATCCGCCGCACGGTCGGTTCGTACGTCGGGGAGAACAAGGAGTTCGAGCGGCAGTTCCTGTCCGGCGAGCTCGAGGTGGAGCTCGTACCGCAGGGATCGCTAGCCGAACGGCTCCGCGCCGGCGGCGCCGGGATCCCGGCCTTCTTCACCCCCGCGGGCGTCGGCACCCAGGTCGCCGGCGGCGGACTCCCCTGGCGTTACGACGGATCCGGTGGGATCGCCCTCGCCTCCCCCGCCAAGGAGGTCCGCGAATTCGACGGCACGCCGTACGTTTTGGAGACCGCGATCCGTACCGACTTCGCGCTGGTGCACGCGCGCTACGGCGACCGGCACGGCAACCTCGTCTACGAAAAGAGCGCACAGAACTTCAACCCGCTCTGCGCCGCAGCCGGTCGCATCACGATCGCTGAGGTCGAGGAACTCCTCGAACCCGGCGAGATTGACCCCATGACGGTGCACACCGCTGGGGTCTTCGTCCAACGCGTCGTGCACGCCCCCGACGTCGAGAAGCGGGTCGAGAAAAGGACGGTGGCACGTGCTGACGCGTGACGAGCTGGCGGCGCGGGTCGCTCGCGAACTGACCGACGGGCAGTACGTCAACCTCGGAATTGGGCTGCCCACCTTGGTGCCCAACCACATCCCGGCCGGCGTGCACGTGGTGCTGCAGTCGGAGAACGGCATCCTCGGCGTCGGGCCCTACCCGACCGAGGAGGCCGTCGACCCGGACCTCATAAACGCCGGCAAGGAGACCGTGACGGTCCTGCCGGGCTCGGCCTACTTCGACTCCGCGTCGTCGTTCTCGATGATCCGCGGCGGGCACATCGACGTCGCGATCCTGGGGGCGATGCAGGTGGCCGCCAACGGCGACCTCGCCAACTGGATGATCCCCGGCAAGATGGTCAAGGGGATGGGCGGCGCCATGGACCTGGTCCACGGCGCCAAGCGGGTCCTGGTGATGATGGAGCACACCGCCAAGGGCGGCGCCCACAAGATCGTGCGGGAGTGCTCTTTGCCGCTCACCGGCAAGGCCTGCATCCAGCGGATCATCACCGACCTCGCCGTGATCGACGTCGAGCCAGCAGGACTCGTGCTGCGCGAGACCGCGCCCGGCGTGAGCATGGAGACCCTGCAGGCCAAGACCGGCGTTCCGCTGCTGCAATGACCCCGG
>JBKJLP010000451.1:0-3019 GCA_046596735.1 Mycobacteriales bacterium
GTCGGTGCGGAGCCGTGCCTCGTTGTAGCCGCTGGAACTCGGCCCGCCGCCCGACCCACCCTTGCCCCACCACGCGGCGAAACGCTTTGACGTTCGTTTGAGGATCCCCATCGACAACCAAAGATATCAGGCGGTATCAGGCGGGATCCGGCGGCGGAGCTGGGCCTGCAATACGATCGGCGCCATGGCTGATGTGAACGACCTGCCGCAGACCGACTCGGGCATCCCGATCAAGCGGCTCTACGACGCCGCCGACCTGGAGGGCTGGGACCCAGCCGAGCAACTCGGTGCCCCCGGTACACCGCCGTACACCCGTGGCGTGTACGGCTCGATGTACACCGGCCGGCTCTGGACGATGCGCCAGTACTCGGGCTTCGGCAACGCCGAGGCCACCAACGAGCGTTTCAAGTTCCTGCTGAACGCCGGCCAGACCGGGTTGTCGTGTGCCTTCGACCTGCCGACGCAGATGGGTTACGACTCCGACGATCCGGTGGCCAGCGGCGAGGTGGGCAAGGTTGGGGTGGCGATCGACTCCCTCGAGGACATGCGGATCTTGTTTGATCAGATCCCGCTCGACGAGGTCTCCACCTCAATGACCATCAACGCGCCGGCCGCGGTGCTGCTGCTGCTCTACGCGTTGGTCGCGGAGGAGAAGGGGATCGCCGGGGACAAGCTCACCGGCACGATCCAAAACGACGTGCTCAAGGAGTACATCGCTCGCGGGACCTATATCTACCCGCCGGCGGAGTCGCTCCGGCTGATCACCGACATTTTCTCGTACTGCAAGGCCGAGATCCCGAAGTGGAACACCATCTCCATCTCGGGTTATCACATGGCCGAGGCCGGCGCGACGCCCGTGCAGGAGGTGGGGTTCACCCTCGCTGACGGGATCGAATACGTCCGCGCGGCGATCGCGAGTGGACAGGACGTGGATGAGTTCGGGCCGCGGCTGGCGTTCTTTTTTGTGAGCCGCACCACGATTCTGGAGGAGGTCGCCAAGTTCCGGGCGGCCCGTCGGATCTGGGCCGACGTCATGCGCAACGAGTTCGGCGCCAAGGATCCCAAGTCGCTGATGCTCCGCTTCCACACCCAGACCGCCGGAGTGCAGCTGACCGCGCAGCAACCCGAGGTCAACCTGATCCGCGTCGCGGTGCAGGGCCTCGCTGCGGTGCTCGGCGGCACGCAGTCGCTGCACACCAACTCCTACGACGAGGCCATCGCGTTGCCCACGGTGAAGGCCGCGACGCTCGCTTTGCGCACGCAGCAGGTGCTGGCGTATGAGACCGACGTCACCGCCACCGTCGACCCGTTCGCGGGGTCTTACGTCGTCGAGGCAATGACCGATGAGGTCGAAGCCGGTGCGCGGGCGCTGATGGCGACCATTGAGGGCATGGGCGGGGCGGTTGCCGCGATCGAGAAGGGCTTCCAGAAGAGCGAGATCGAGAAGTCTGCCTACGAGGTGACCAAGGGCATCGACAGTGGCGAGCGTGTCGTGGTTGGCGTCAACCGCTACCAGTCGGCCTCCGAGGAACGCTACGAGCCGCTCCGGGTCGACCCCAGCATCGAGGCTGATCAGCGCGAACGGCTGCGGGTGCTGCGCGAGAAGCGCGACAACGCGGCCGTGGATGCGGCGCTGGCTGCGCTGAAGAAGGCCGCCGAGGGCAGCGACAATGTGCTCTACCCGATGCGCGACGCGTTGCGGGCGCTGGCCACCGTCGGCGAGGTCAGCAACGCTTTGCGCGAGGTGTGGGGCACCTACCGCCCCACGGAGTTCTTCTAGGACTGCCGGATATCGGCGAGAAATCGTCGGACGTCCTGTCGTGTACGCAGCTCGAGCCAATGCTGGTCATCGGCCGCCTCGGCGCGCAAGGCGGTGTAGGAGTCGTCGTACTTGTCGTGCATGGTCCAGGCCCAGACGACGATCGAGCGTTCCGGGTCGCGGGACCACACGGCGCGGAGCCGCTCCCGGTTTCCGTTCCAGAGCTGGCGTCGAAGCAGCACTCGTGCGGTGGTCCGCTGCAGGACCTGTCGCAAGACCACCCGGCGCGGCAGGCGCAGCCAGAGGACGGTGTCTGCCCGCCTGAAGAGGAGGTCGCCCACGCGCGAGGTGTAGTTGCCGTCGATCACCCATCGGTCGCTCCGGACGAACTCGTCCACCCTCGCCCTGAACTCCGGCGTGGGCAGCGTCGTCCAACCCGCCTGGTGGTAGACGGAGTCGAGCTCCAGATGGGGAAGGTTGAGGCGCGTCGCCAAGGCACGAGCGAGCGTGGACTTCCCGGCAGCGCTGGACCCCACGATCACGATGCGCCTCATGGCAAGATCTTAGATTCGAGGGGCACCATCCAGAATTTCCTTGTGTATAGGGATTTTTTCCTGTGGACGACCCCGAGATTGTCGTACCTGGGTCGTAAAATTGGGTCATGTCCACCTCCACTGCCTGGTCTTCGCGGCCGACGCTGACGGCGTTGTCGCCGCGGGAGTTGGCGGCGTTGGTGGACTCCTCGATCGCCCGGACGGATGGGTTGTTGTTCACCGCGACGCCGACCGAGGAGCTCGATGAGATCGGGCGGTGGCAGCAGCTCAAGGACCAGGCGTTCGCCGGTCAGATGCGCGCGATCGTCGCTGCCTACAACCGCGCGAGGGGCGCGCAGCGCGAGTTCGCCGCTGACGAGGTCGGGCTCGCGATCGGCGCGACCTCCACCACGGGCGGCAACCTCGTCGCGCAAGCATTCTCCTTGGGTGAGCTGCCCGGGCTGTTGGAGGCGGTGGAGTCCGGGCTGCTGACCGAGCGGCATGTGCTGGCGGTGCTGCGTGAACTCGACCGGGTCGAGCTCACGGAGCACCGCCAGCACATGCCGCTCGGTGAGCAGCCCGGACTCCACCGCCTCCAACAGCCCGGGCAGCTCCGCCAGGGACAGGGCCTGCGCGACGAGGTTGCCGCCCGTGGTGGAGGTCGCGCCGATCGCGAGCCCGACCTCGTCAGCGGCGAACTCGCGCTGCGCGCCCCTCGCGCGGTTGT
>JBKJLP010000023.1:0-2893 GCA_046596735.1 Mycobacteriales bacterium
CCACTCCTGGCTGCCGGCGTAGGTGCGGGCGACACCGGACACGCCCTTCGGGAAGGCGACCTGCGTCTGCACCTCGCCGGTCATGTCGGCAAAGGGCTGCCACGTCCCGTCGACGAGTCGCTCGACGCGGGCGAGCGGGTTGTCGACGGCGTTGTTGCCGCCGCGCCAGGTGAAGGTCGCTGCGCCGAACCGCTCAAGGTTGACCGGCTGCTTCACCGCGGCGACGGGTCCGGCGTCCGCGGGCAGCGCGGCGCGGTAGGCGTCGTAGGCCGGGCCGGAGACCGCGCCGATCGCGCGGGCGATCGACTCCTGACGTGCCTCGTCGGCCTGCGCTGCCGGGTCGTTGAGCTCGGCGGTCAGGGCCGGTCCGCCCTTAAGCGCGCCGGCCATCCGAACCAGCCGCGTCACCATGTAGTCAGCGGTGTGCGGGCCGTACGCCGTGAGCGCCTTGCGGTAGGAGTCGCGGCTCATGTACTCGCGATAGGACACGGTGTAGCCGTTGTAGTCGCCGGCGTGACCGAGCCCCACCGGGAGCGCATAGCCCAGGGCGGGCGACAGCTCGGAGTGGGTGAAGTTGCCCTTGATCTGCGCCGGATCGGCCGGCTCGTTCTCGGCCCAGGCCGCGTTCGCCGGATCGTCCCAGCCCTTGGCGTCGTTGTTGACCTGCGCGCGCATCCGGTCGTACGCCGCCTTGGTGACGGTCTTGCCCAGACAGAGATAGGTGGCTCCGTTGGGCGTGCAGGCCTCGCTCCAGTCGTAGCCGTTGGCGATGTCGCCGGTGACGTCGTTGGTCCGGCTCTCCAGGTTGAGGATGAGGTCGACCTGCGCCTCGCAGGCGCAGGAGGCCAAGAGCACCTCACCGAAGCGGGCCACCTGCAACTTGAGCCGGGTGTTCTCCTCGACGGCGGGATAGCCAGGGTTGCCGTACTGCTCAGGCACCGGCAGGCCGTGCACGTCCAGGTTGGCCGTCACCGGGTTGCCCGGCCGCTCGCAGTCGGGGGCCACACCCGCACCGGGGTCGCCGCTGACCGTGGGAGCGGTCCGGCAGTTCCCGACGGTGGGCACGGGGTGTGACAGCGGACCGGGGACCCAGGCATTCACGAGCCGGATCGGGAAGGTGCTGGACCAGGGCACTTGGGCCTCGGGCGTCGCCGCCTTGTCGAAGCCGGCGATGACCGCGTCGGCCATCAGTCGCGCCCCGCGCTCCATCTGGGCGTAGCCGGCATGGGCGAAGGCCCGCAGCGTCCCGTCCGGCAGCGTCGTGAAGGTGTCGGGCCGCTCGTAAGGCCCTTCCGCGGAACCGACGTCGCCCTGGCTGAAGACCAACGGGGCGCCGAGGTCGCGCTCGACGAACCGCTGGAGCGGTGCAACGTAGTCACCCGTGGTGAGCCCATAGCCGTCCAGGCTTTCCGGGTGCTCCCCAAAGTTCATCCACACCGCGATGGGCTCACCGGGCTGAGCGACTCGGTCCTTGGGTCCTTGGCCGGGCTTGCTGTCGCTGTTTCCCTTGCCCGGAAGGTCCTTGTCCTTGTTCTTCTTGCCGGTGCTCCCAGGCGTGGGCAGTGCGTCGAAGCGCATGACGACCAGTCCGGTGTCACCGAACTCGCGGGGATAGCCAGCCGGCGTCCCGTCATCGCCGGTGGCGGGACCGACGACGTTGGCCTTCATCGCGCTGAACGGGACGGTCGTCGCCGCCATCCGGGCCGGCTGCAGGTCGGCCTCCGCGGCCAGGATCGCGTCGCGGATGGCCCGCGCCTGGTACTCGAACATCCGCTGGTCGAACGCGTCCTGGAACACGAACACGCCCGGTGACGTCGTCGTGTAGTACGGCGACGAGTGGTTGTGGGTCGCGCCGTGCAGGATGTCGTCGTACCCGACCTTGCTGCCGGCGGCGACGAGGAGCTGGGCCGCGCGCCGGACCAGCAGATCCTGCGCAAGGTAGTTGTCGCTCTTGAGCAGCGCGACCCGGTGGCCATCGAGGCCCTCGACGACGATCGCGCGCACGCTCAGCCGCGACTGGACGCCATAGCTCTTTTCCTTGACGTGGGAGAACTGGTACGGATCGACCTCTGCATCGCCAGCGACATTCTGCGCCAAGGACGCGTTGGCCGCGGCGTACTGCCCGGCGGCCGCCCCGACGTTCCAGGTCGCGTCGGCGACACCCACCCCTGCGCGAATTGACGGCCCGGTCTGCTCGACCGGCAGCGAAGCCGCAGCGGAGGCCAAGGCTGGCAGGGTCACCCCGGCCAGTGCGGCGGTGAGGAGAACGGCGGTCAGGCGGGGCAGGCGCATGCCTGCAGATTTCGCCGCTGTGGCGTGAACTCCCGCGCGCTGATGTCCCAAGTCGCGACCGCACCGTTGTGACCGAGCACAACGATGCGGCAGAGTGGCTCTGTGGTCGCCTCGCTCTATCAGCGCGTGCAGAAGCGCGTGCCCGTCCTCGCCAAGCAGATGACCGACACCTTTCTGGTCGAAATCCCGCTGTACAAACTGCTGCCGCGTGAGCAATTGCAGGGCGAGGTACGCCAGATCTGCGCCGAAAACCTGCGCAGCTTCTTCGCCACGCTCATCGACGACCGGGAGCCGACCGACGCCGAACTTGCCGAGCCCAGTGCCTCGGCCTGCCGTCGCGCTCAGGAGCGGGTGCCGCTGGCCAGCGTCCTCACGGCCTATCACATCGGGGCGCGCATCGGCTGGGCCGCGTTGCAGGACGAGGCGAGGCCGGACGAGGTCACGGACTTGCTTGCGGCCGTCGATGGCGTCCAGCGCTACGTGCAGGCGGTGACCGCTGTCGTCGCGACGAGCTATCTCCACGAGCAGCAGGCAATCTCCGGAGAAGAGGGCGATGCTCTCCGCGCCCTCTTCTCCGGAGATTGCCTGCTGGTCGCGGGGA
>JBKJLP010000388.1:0-3084 GCA_046596735.1 Mycobacteriales bacterium
AGATCGTCCATGACGCCATCGCCGGCGTCGACGGGGTCGTCAGTGAGTCCGAGGGCGTCGAGCCCGAGCGCCGCGTGGTCGTGCTCCCGGCTTGATGACCAGCACCGCCGCGGACGACACCGCGGTGCCGAAACTGCCTGACCCGCCGGCCTGCGCCAGCGGGGTCTTCGGCGATCGGCTTTCCGTGGCAGTCAGCTATGCCGAGCTGCTCGCCGGCGCGGGGGTCGAACGCGGGCTGATCGGTCCGCGCGAAGCGCCGCGGCTGTGGGAGCGCCACCTGCTCAACTGTGCTGGCTTGGCCGAACTGCTCGCCCCCGAGCAGAGCGTGCTGGACCTGGGCTCCGGTGCCGGGCTGCCCGGCCTGGTGCTGGCGATCGCCCGACCGGACCTGTCGTTGGTCTTGGCCGAACCACTGCTGCGCCGAGCGACCTTTCTGAGCGAGGCCGTCCAGGCCCTGGGTCTGACCAACGTCGACGTACGCCGCTCGCGCGGCGAAGAACTGCACCGCAAGATCGAGGTCGATGTCGTGACGGCGCGGGCGGTCGCCCCGCTGGATCGTCTGACCCGCTGGTCGATTCCGTTGCTCGCCCACGGTGGGCGGCTGCTCGCCCTCAAAGGCGACCGGGCCGAGACCGAACTCGCGGCTACCCGACCGATGCTGCGCAACGTCGGTGTCTCGGACGCAGAGATCGTCACGGTCGGCACGCCCGCGCAGCTCACCGAGGCGCGTGTCGTCGTGCTGACCCGCGGACCCGCGCGAGGCCGGCGATGAGCGACGTGGGTTGGCCCGGCGAGGGCACTCCTGAGTCGGAGGAGCCGGCAGCTCCCCTGGGCTGGCCCAGCGCGGGACTGCCCGACTACCGCCCGGTGGACTTCGCCCAGGACCCGATCCCCGCACCGTTGAGTTTCCTCCCCGGGTCCGCTGACGACGACCCGGCCGACCGGTTGCGTGCGTCGCTGCAGGATCCCGAGGACACCCCGATCGCGATGGCAGCGGCGGCAGCAGTGCGGGTCCTCAATCCCAGCGGGTCGCTGGACTTCCCGCGTCCACCGAAGACACGCATCCTTACCGTCGCCAACCAAAAGGGCGGGGTCGGCAAGACGACCTCGACGGTTAACCTTGCCGCCGCCCTGGCGCTGCACGGCGCGGATGTCCTGGTCATCGACCTCGACCCGCAGGGCAACGCCTCGACCGGCATGGGCGTCGACCACCAGGCCGGCGTACCCAGCATCTATGACGTCCTGCTCGATGGGGTGCCACTCGCGGATGTGGTGCAGCCGGCCGTCGGCATCGCCCGGCTGTCTTGCGTACCGGCCACGATCGATCTGGCCGGCGCGGAAATCGAGTTGGTCAGTGTCGTCGCCCGCGAGTCGCGACTGCAGCGCGCGATCGAGGCCTACTGCAAGACCAACACGGTCGACTATGTCCTCATCGACTGCCCGCCGTCGCTGGGGCTGCTGACCCTGAACGCGATGGTCGCGACGCAGGAGGTGCTCATCCCGATCCAGTGCGAGTACTACGCACTCGAGGGGCTAGGACAACTGCTCAAGACCATCGAGCTCGTCAAGGCCAATCTCAACCCGACCATCGGCGTCTCGACGATCCTGCTGACGATGTACGACGCGCGCACCCGGCTGGCCGACCAGGTGGCGCAAGAGGTGCGCACGCACTTCGGGGACACGGTGCTGACCACGATGATTCCGCGCAGCGTCCGGGTGTCCGAAGCCCCCGGCTACGGTCAGTCGGTGGTGACCTACGACCCGGGGTCGCGCGGCTCGGTCGCCTATCTCGAAGCAGCCAGGGAGATCGCGATGCGTGGAGCGGAGGACTCGACGTGACCTCGCCCCGCGTGGGTGGTCTTGGGCGTGGGCTGGGTGCGCTGATCCCGTCCGGCCCGCCGGCTGCTGCCGCCCCAGAACTCGTGGCGGGTGCGCACTTTGCGGAGATCCCGATCTCCTCGATCGCCCCCAACCCGCTGCAGCCGCGCACCCACTTCGATGAGGAAGCCCTCGCCGAGTTGGTCGTGTCGATCCGCGAGGTGGGGCTGCTTCAGCCGATTGTCGTACGCCAGACGGGGCCTGGGACGTACGAGCTCGTCATGGGCGAGCGCCGGTTGCGGGCCAGCAAGCAGGTCGGGCTCGAGAAGATCCCGGCGATTGTTCGCGACACCGGCGACGACGTCATGCTCCGCGACGCGCTGCTGGAAAACCTGCACCGCCAGCAGCTCAACCCGCTGGAGGAGGCGGCTGCCTACCAGCAACTGCTCGACGACTTCGGCGCCACGCATGAGGAGTTGGCCGGCAAGATCGGTCGCTCGCGTTCGACGATCACCAACATCCTGCGGCTGCTGCAATTGCCGCCGGCTGTGCAGCGCCGGGTGGCGGCGGGCGTGCTGTCCGCGGGTCACGCGCGGGCGGTTCTCGGACTGCCCACGGGCGAGGCGCAGGAGCGGATGGCCGAGCGGATTGTCGCGGAGGGCATGTCCGTCCGCGCCGTCGAAGAAGCCGTTTCCGTGTGGAGCGACGACGGTTCTGCTCCCAAGCCGCGGGCCAAGCGCGAGACGCCGGCCGAGTTCGGTGCGGTCGCGCAGCGGCTGGCCGATCGGTTCGAGACGCGGGTCAGGGTCGACGCCAACGCCAAGGGCCGCGGTCGCGTCGTCATTGAGTTCGCCGGCACGCAGGATTTGGAGCGACTGCTCGACGTCCTCGACCCGTCGCAGGGCTAACTGCGCACGAGGTCTGGTCAATGCGGGCCATGGCGGTAGGCGAAACTATCCCGCACGCTAGATACACCCATCGAGGGGAAGGTGTACCGCAGTGCTGGCTGGCCAGACGCGGATCGACGGTCCGCTGGAGCGCGCTGAGGCAGTGGCCTGGCTCGCGCTGTTGCGCGCGCCGGTGTCCGGGATCCTTGTCCAGGCGGTCCAGGTGTTGGCGAGGTCGTTGCCCGACAGTGTCGTGGCGCTGTATCTCGTGGACGGGTCCCACGGCATCCTCGCGACCGCCGCGGGTGGGGAGCCGCCCCTTGAGTGCCTCGTCCCCAGTCTGGTCGTGGCTGCTCGCGACCACGCGGGCATCGTGCGG
>JBKJLP010000491.1:0-8305 GCA_046596735.1 Mycobacteriales bacterium
CAGGCGCTCGCGGCGGAGTGGGTCGGTGAGGAGCTCGGCCAGCGCCACGGCAAGCAGGGCAGCGTCGCCGACGGGGACGAGCACGCCGGCCCGGCCGTCCTCGAGGACCCGACGGAAGGCGTCGAGGTCGCTCGCGACGACGGGCGTCCCCGCGGCCATGGCCTCGATGAGCACGATCCCGAACGACTCGCCTTTGGTGTTGGGGGCGCAGTAGACGTCACCCGTCGCGTAGACGCGGACCTTGTCGGCGTCGCTGACCAGCCCGAGCAGGTCGACGTGGGGTCGTAGGGAAGCCGGGATGGTTTCCCGTACGTCCTCGATATCGCCGGGTCCGGCGACGAGGAGCCGCACGTCCGGGACGAGCTCGACCAACTCGGGGAGCGCCTCCAGCAGCACGGCCAGCCCCTTGCGCGGCTCGTCGATGCGACCCAGGAACGACACGGTCGGGACGGCTGGCTGGTCCGGCAACGGCTGAGCTCCGGCGAAGCGGGCGACGGAGACGCCGTTGGGGATCAGCACCGCGTCTCCGCCGAGGTGCTCGACGACCACCCGTCGGGCGGCCGGGGACACCGCGATCCGGCCGGTGATCTTTTCCAGCCCAGGTTGCAGAACGGAGCCGAACACTTGAAGTGCGCGGGAGCGGGCGGTCGCGGTGTGGAAGGTCGCCACCATCGGACCGCTGGCCGAGAAGCAGGCGAGCATCGACAGGCTCGGCACCGTGGGTTCGTGGATGTGCAGCACGTCGAAGGCGCCTTCGCGCAGCCACCGGCGGGTCCGCGCGAGGGTAAGCGGACCGAAGGCGAGCCGGGCAACCGAGCCGTTATACGGCACCGGAACCGCCCGCCCGGCTGCGACGACGTACGGCGGGAGGTCCGCCTCGTCCGGATCGTCGACCGGCGTGAGGACGGATACGTGGTGGCCAAGTCCGACGAGGCTGTCGGCCAGGTCGCGTACGTGAGCCTGCACCCCACCCGGGACGCCACGTGAGGGTCGGCATCGTTTGCCCCTACACCTGGGACGTCCCGGGTGGCGTGCAGGCGCACGTACGCGACCTGGCCGACAGCCTCGTCGGACTGGGCCACCACGTGTCCGTCCTCACGCCGGTCGACGACCCGGACGAGGCAGACCTTCCGCCGTACGTCGTCGCAGCCGGGCGGGCGGTTCCGGTGCCCTACAACGGCTCCGTGGCCCGGCTCGCCTTCGGCCCGCTCACCCTGGCGCGGACCCGCCGCTGGCTGCGCGAAGGCGCCTTCGACGTGCTGCACATCCACGAACCCACGGTGCCGAGCCTGTCGATGCTCGCCTGCTTTTCTGCCAGCGGTCCGATGGTCGCGACCTTCCACACCGCGACCGCCCGCTCCCGAGCACTGCAGGTGTTTGGCTCCGTCCTGCAACCGGGGCTGGAAAAGATCACCGGCCGGATCGCGGTGTCCCCGGCCGCCCGACGGGTGGTCGTCGAGCACCTCGGCGGCGACGCGGTGCTGATTCCTAACGGCGTCTCCGTTGCGCGCTTCGCCGGAGCCGAGCCGCTGCCGGACCAGCCGGACGTCCCGACCGTGTCGTTCCTCGGTCGCATCGACGAGCCGCGCAAGGGGCTAGCCGTGCTGCTGGAGGCGCTCCCCGAGCTGGTCGAGCTCGTCCCGGATGTGCGGCTCCTCGTCGCCGGACCCGGCGATGTCGAGGACGTACGCGAAACCATCCCGGCCTCCCTACGACCCCACGTGGATCTGCTGGGGTTGGTCAGCGACGCCGACAAGGTTCGCGTTTACGCGACGGGCGATGTGTACTGCGCCCCCAACACCAAGGGCGAGTCGTTTGGGATCGTCCTGATCGAGGCCATGGCCACGGGGACGCCGGTCGTCGCGAGCGACCTCGATGCCTTTCGTCGGGTGCTCGAGGACGGCCGGGCCGGCGTGCTCGTCCCCGTTGGTGACGCCGCACTGCTGGCCGTGGCGCTGGCTGAGCTGCTCACCGACCCGGCCCGGCGCGAGAGCCTGATCGCGCAAGGCCACGAGGTAGTGGCGCAGTACGACTGGTCGCACGTGACTGCCCGCATCGTCGAGGTCTACGAGACCGTGATTGCGGCGGCGCCACGCCTGATCGCGGTGGACATCGACCACGACACCGACGCCTTCGCCGAGGACTTGCCCGACGACGACGACGACCCCAGCCGGCTGACGTCCGCGCTGCGCCGCTGGCTGAGTCGCACGCCATGACCTGGGTCATCTGGGGCATCGTTGCGCTTGTACTTCTGACGTCTTACGTCACGTGGACGGCTGGCCGCCTCGATCGGCTGCACGCCCGCGTCGACGCGGCGTGGGCGGCGCTGGACGCCCAGTTGGTCCGGCGCGCGTCAGCCGCGCGCGCCCTGGTGCCCCTGCTGCCGGCTGGGCCGGTGACCACTCACCTGGGGGTCGCCGCGCAGGCAGCTCTCGAGGGCAACGACGTCGGTCGCGAGGCCGTCGAGAACGACCTCAGCAGGGCCGTGCACAGCGCCGTTCCGCTGCTGCCGGTGGAGGGTGACCTCCGCGAGTTGCGTACGGCGGCTACTCGGGTAGCGCTCGCGCGCTCGTTCCACAACGCCGCGGTGAAGGACACCCGCAGCTTGCGCTGGCGCCGCGTGCCACGCCTGCTGCGGTTGGCCGGACACCGCGCGATGCCGGAGTACTTCGAGATCGACGACACGGCGCTGGCTGGCTGATCGACGAGCTTTCCGGCCTATCGTGGCTGAAATGCGTATCGCACCACGGCTGTCCCTGGCCCTGTCCCTCTTGCTCGCTCTCGCCGCGACCGGCTGCAGCGGCGGTAAGGAGACGGCGGCTGTCTCGCCGAGCCCGTCGGCCAGCGCCTCGGCGAGCCCCAGTCCGACCGTCGCGGCCGTCAACCCGCTCACCGGGTTGTCGCCCAAGCCCACCGCTCCGGTGGTCGTGGTCAAGGTCGACAACGCCAGCATCGCCCGTCAGTACCAGCGCGGCCTGGACGAGGCGAGCATCGTGTACGAGGAGCTCGTGGAGTCAGGGGAGACGCGCTTCGCGGCCGTGTTCTCGTCTCCGTCTACCGGTGAGGTCGGCCCGGTGCGCAGCGTGCGCGACAGTGACATCGAGCTGTTACGCCAGTTCGGCAAGGTTGCCGTGGCCTCTTCGGGCGGCAACACGGGCGTCATCGCCACGTTCCGCAAGGCGGTCCGCGCCGGTCAGTTGCTGGATGCGTCGTACGACGTCGTGCCGCAGGACTACCGCCTCGGGGAGCGGCGGGTCGACGCGCGCAACTTCTTCACGACGCCAGCCATCGTCGGGGCGTCGACGCCTGGCGTCGCAGCTAAGGACATCGGCCTGCGCTTCGGTCCGCTGCCGGTCGGAGCGGGCAAGCCGGCCACGTCCGCCCGCGCCGTCTTCTCGAACTTCGTCAGCGTCACCCTGACGTACGACCCGGCGACGCAGGCCTGGGCTATCGCGCAGAACCAACGGCGGATGCCCAAGGTCGCGCCAGCCAACGTGATCGTTCAGCAGGTGGCGGTCAAGCCGGGCAAGTATGTCGATGTGCTGGGGCACGCCTCGCCCTACACCGTGACCACCGGCAGTGGCACCGCCACGGTGTTCCGCGACGGGCGGGCGATCGCCGCGACGTGGAAGCGACTCAACGAGTCCACCGGCACGCGCTACGTCGACGCGAGCGGCAGGGACATCCCGCTGCGACCGGGTGCGACCTGGGTGCTCCTGCTACCCAAGAGCAAGTCGCTCACCCTCGGCTGATCGACGGAGCCTCGCTTAGGATGAGGACCTCAGAACACCGAACGTGAGGTCCACCCCGTGAGCGTCCCCACCGCCCCCAGCACCAGCACGTCCACCGGCTCACCCCTGGTCAAACGCGGCATGGCCGAGATGCTCAAGGGCGGCGTCATCATGGACGTCGTCAACGCCGAGCAGGCGCGCATCGCCGAAGACGCCGGCGCGGTCGCGGTCATGGCTCTCGAGCGCGTCCCGGCCGACATCCGGCGCGACGGCGGAGTGGCCCGGATGAGCGACCCCGACCTGATCGACGGCATCCAGGCCGAGGTGTCCATCCCGGTGATGGCTAAGGCCCGCATCGGCCACTTCGTCGAGGCTCAGGTGCTGCAGGCGATCGGCGTCGACTACATCGACGAGTCTGAGGTGCTCACCCCAGCTGACTACACGCACCACATCGACAAGCAGGTCTTCACGGTCCCGTTCGTCTGCGGCGCCACCAACCTCGGAGAGGCCCTGCGCCGGATCGCCGAGGGCGCGGCCATGATCCGGTCCAAGGGCGAGGCCGGGACCGGCGACGTGTCTCAGGCGACCGTTCACATCCGCACGATCCTTGGCCAGATCCGCCGGCTCCAGGCTTCGGACGAGCAGGAGCTATACGCGGCGGCCAAGGAGTTGCAGGCCCCGCTGGACTTGGTCCGCGAGACCGCCGAGCTCGGCCGGCTGCCCGTCGTGCTGTTCGTCGCCGGGGGAGTGGCCACGCCGGCTGACGCCGCGATGATGATGCAGCTCGGTGCCGACGGCGTCTTTATCGGCTCGGGCATCTTCACGTCCGGCGACCCCGCACTGCGCGCCCGGGCCTGCGTCGAGGCGACCGCGTTCTACGAGGACGCCGAACGCATCGCCAAGGTCAGCCGGGGTCTCGGCGAGGCCATGGTCGGCGTGGCGGTCGACTCGCTCGGCGCGGGCGACCTGCTCGCCACCCGCGGCTGGTAATCCGGTTGCTCGAGCAGTGAGCGGTCCTCGCGTCGGCGTCCTGGGACTGCAAGGAGACGTCCGCGAGCACCTGGCCGCCCTCGCGGCCGCCGGTGCCGATCCCTGTGTCGTAAGGCGCCCGGAGGACCTGACCGGCCTGGACGGGATCGTGCTCCCTGGAGGCGAGTCGACGACCATCGCCACCCTGCTGGTGCTGTTCGACCTGTATGAACCCCTGCGAACTGCCCTGCGCGATGGGCTCCCGGCGTACGGCTCGTGCGCCGGGATGATTCTGCTCGCCGACACGGTCCTCGATGGTCGGCCCGATCAGGTGACCCTCGGCGGTCTGGACATCGTTGTCCGACGCAACGCCTTCGGTCGACAGGTCGATTCGTTCGAGACCGAACTCGCGTTGACCGGCGTCGGCGAGGTGCACGCGGTGTTCATCCGCGCGCCGTGGGTGGAGCACGCCGGACCAGGGGTCGAGGTCATCGGGACCTGCCCGGAGGGCAGTGCGGCCGCCGGTAGGGTCGTGGCAGTTCGCAGCGGACCGCTGCTGGCGACGGCTTTCCACCCGGAACTCACCGGGGACGGTCGCGTGCACAGATTGTTTGTCGACATGGTGCAGGCGTCGAGACGGTGAAGGAGGCGCATCGATGAGCGGCCATTCCAAGTGGGCGACGACCAAGCACAAGAAGGCGGTCGTCGACGCTAAGCGCGGCAAGTTGTTCGCGAAGCTGATCAAGACCATCGAGGTCGCCGCCCGCACGGGTGGCGGCGACGTGACCGGCAATCCGACCCTGGCAGACGCCATTGCCAAGGCCAAGGGTCAGTCGGTCCCCAACGACAACATCGAGCGCGCGGTCAAGCGCGGCAGCGGCGAGCTCGGCGACGCCGCGGCGTATGAAGAAATCACCTACGAGTCCTACGCGCAGGGCGGGGTCGCGGTGCTCATCGAGTGCCTGACCGACAACCGCAACCGGGCCGCTGCCGAGGTGCGCACCGCCATCACCCGCAACGGCGGCAACCAGGCCGAGCCGGGATCGGTGTCCTACCTGTTTGGTCGCAAGGGCGTCATTCTCGTCACCAAGACCGACGGGCTGACGGAGGACGACGTCTTGCTCGCCGTCCTCGAGGCTGGTGCCGAAGAGGTCAATGACGTCGACGCGGCGTTCGAGGTCATCTGTGACAAGGCTGACACCCACGCCGTGCGGCTGGCGTGCACCGACGCCGGTCTGGAGGTCGAGTCGGCCGATCTCGCCTGGCTGCCTGAGGTGTCCATCCCGCTCGAGGAGGAGGTAGCCGTCAAGGTGCTCAAGTTCATCGACGCCCTCGAGGATCTCGATGACGTGCAGAACGTCTGGGCCAATTTCGACATCAGCGACGAGATCCTCGAGCGGATCGGCTAACTCACCCTCGTACGGAGATCTCGCACCAGACGGTCTTGCCGTCCGGAGTCGGCTCGACCCCCCAGCGGCGGGACAGCACCTCGAGCAGGCGCAGACCGCGGCCGGCGAACTCTGTACCCAACCGGCCACCGCCGACGGGTGCCTGCGCATCCCGGACCCGGATCGTGAGGGTGTTGTGGCCTCCGCTCAGGACCAGCTCGCAGCCGGTCCGGGCATGCTCGGCCGCGTTGGTGACCAGTTCGCTGGTGACCAGCATCGCGGTCTCGACGTCCTCACGGCCCAGGAGCGGCGTCAGCGTCCGCGCGACGAACCGCCGCGCCTCACCGGCCGCCGTCGGGGCTCCGGGGAGGGAGAGCCGCGCGTCGAGGTCCATTGCGGGGACATTTTGCCTGACCGCTGGCGCAGCCGCGCACCGCCCCCACGCCGATCACGCGGATGGGCGCGCCTGCGCCGTCCGGGGAGTCGATCGCCGTACGCTCGGCATCCGAACAGGTGTTCTAGCCAGGGGGTATGCAGCGTGCGGGTGATGGGTGTCGACCCGGGACTGACCCGGTGTGGGCTCGGCGTCGTCGACGGCAGCCCGGGCCGCGCGGTGCTCGTGGCGGTCGGGGTGGTCCGTACCCCGTCCGACGCTGCGCTCGGTGAGCGGCTTGTCTCGCTCGAGCAGTCCTTCGAGGCCTGGCTGGACCTGCACCGTCCCGACGCCGTTGCGGTGGAGCGCGTCTTCGCCCAGGCCAACGTGCGCACGGTGATGGGGACAGCTCAGGCCGGCGCGGTCGCGATTGTCTGCGCCGCCCGCCGCGGGCTGCCGGTCGTGCTGCACACGCCCTCTGAGGTCAAGGCCGCGGTGACCGGAAACGGGCGGGCTGACAAAGCACAGGTCGGACAGATGGTGGCTCGGCTGCTCCGGTTGGACGGCCCGCCCAGGCCTGCCGACGCCGCCGACGCGCTCGCGCTCGCGATCTGCCACCTATGGCGTGCGCCCGTCCAGGCCCGGCGCGCAGCAGCGGTCGCCGCCGGAGTGCACCCGTGATCGCCAGCGTCACTGGCACGGTGACGGCGCTACATCCGGACGGCGTCGTCGTTCGCGTTGGTGGCGTCGGCTTCTCCGTCCAGACCACACCTGGTACCAAGGCACGCCTGCGGATCGGGGACGAGGCCGAGCTCGCGACCAGCCTGGTCGTCCGTGAGGACAGCCTCACGCTCTACGGCTTCGCTGACGACGAGGAGCGGGCGTTGTTCGAACTGCTGCAGACCTCCTCGGGCGTTGGCCCGCGGTTGGCTCAGGCGGTTCTGACGGTGCACACCCCTGATGCCGTCCGCCGGGCACTGCTCACCGAGGATCTGGTCGCGCTGACCCTGGTCCCCGGGATCGGGCGCAAGGGGGCGCAGCGGATGGTGCTCGAACTCAAGGACAAGGTCGTGGGGTCGCCGGCCAGCGCGGTTCCGGTCCGGGCCGGTGGCTGGCGGGACACGCTGACCGAGGCGCTGTCCGGGTTGGGCTTCGCCCCGGGGCAGACCGACGAGGTTGTCGTACGACTAGCTGAGGCCCACCCGGATGCCACGGAGACCGACGTGCCGACGTTGCTGCGGGCGGCGCTGGCACTGCTGGGCAGGTCACGGTGACCGAAGACGACGAGGACGCCGCGAGCGTGACGACGCGGGGAGCCGGCGACGCCGAGCGGCTCGCCGAAGCCGCGCTGCGCCCCCGTCGGCTCGAGGAGTTCGTTGGGCAGGAGCGGGTGCGCGAGCAACTGTCCCTGGTGCTCGACAGCGCCAAGAGTCGCGGCCGGCCGCCGGATCACGTCCTGTTGTCCGGCGCTCCCGGTCTGGGCAAGACATCGCTGGCGATGATCATCGCGGCAGAGTTGGGCACCGGGATCCGGATCACCAGTGGCCCGGCGCTCGAGCGGGCCGGAGACCTCGCCGCGTTGGTGTCGTCGCTGCAGGCGGGCGAGGTGTTGTTCATCGACGAGATCCACCGGATCGCCCGGCCGGCCGAGGAATTGCTCTACGTCGCGATGGAGGACTTCCGGGTCGACGTCATCGTCGGCAAAGGTCCAGGTTCCACCGCGATCCCGCTCGAGGTCGAACCGTTCACCCTCGTCGGTGCCACGACCCGGTCCGGTCTGCTCACCGGGCCTCTACGGGACCGATTCGGCTTCACGGCCCACATGGAGCCGTACACCCCCGAGG
>JBKJLP010000513.1:0-4943 GCA_046596735.1 Mycobacteriales bacterium
GTCGTAGGCCTCGTCGTCGTCGAGGTAGACGGTTGGCCAGATCTTGGACTCCTCGAGGCCGTACCCGCCGTCGCTCTGGGGGCGGGTCACCAGGTCGTACGCGAACTCGGTCGCGCCTTCCTTGAAGTAGTCGCCGAACGAGAAGTTGCCGCACATCTCGAAGAAGGTGCCGTGACGCGTGGTCTTGCCGACCTCGTCGATGTCGAGGGTGCGGACGCACTTCTGCACGCTCGTCGCGCGCGCCCAGGGCGCCGGCTGCTCACCGAGGAAGTAGGGCTTGAACGGCACCATGCCCGCGTTGACGAGCAGCAGCGTCGGGTCGTCGGCGATCAGGCTGGCGGACGGCACGACCGTGTGGGCGTTGCGTTCGAAGTGCCCGAGGAACCGGTTCCGGATCTCGTCAGACTGCATCGTGCGTGCCATCCAATCCCAGGCCGGTACGGAGCTCAGCCTCTCGCTCCGACATGCCTGCGCGCACCTCGTTTCCGAACTCGCGGATCGCGTCGGCGAGGTTGCCGACGGCTCCGCCGAGCCCGGACTGCAGGCCGGCCGGGGTGAGCTTGTTGGCGGTGGCGGTGAGCTTGCGGACGATCAGCACCCCCGCCGTCGCGCCCAGGGAGATGTAGAACAACCGGCGGGTCACTTCTTGGCGGCCTTCTTCTCGAGCTTGATCTCGGACTTCACGCGCTTCTCGATGTCCTTGGCGGTGCGCTTGGAGGCGGCGCTGCGGACGCCGTACGAGAAGGCGGCGACCTTCACCACCGGGGAGCCGAGGGTGGCCGCGAACAGCGAGGTGAGCGCTGAGACGTTGCCGCTGATCGACTGGACGTTTGCCGTGATGGCGTCCACCCGGACGAGCTCGTCGTTGACGTGCGTGACGGTGCCGGTGACCTCCCCTAGCAGCGGGATGGTCTTGTCCGTGATGCCCCCGACGAGCTTGGTGAGCTCATCGACCGTGCGGCTCAGGCGTACCAGCAGGTAGACCAGGCCGAGCATGGCGAGGGCGAAGAAGATGGCAAAGACGAGCCCGACGACATCGCCGACGTTGACCACTAGTGCTCCTGTTCGCGGGTTCTTGCACGGAATCCTTGCGCAACGTCCTCGGGCTGCACGTCGCGGTCCCCCCGCAGCACCTCGCGCAGGCCCGCGAGCCGCTCGCCCGCGACCCTTTCGACCCCGAGGTCACTGGGTGAGTAGTACTCCCGACCGACGACGGGGTCCGGCGCGTACTGCTGGGCGACGACCCGTCCGGGGACGTCGTGAGGGTAGCGGTAGCCGGTGTGGCCGAGGTCCTTGCTGCCGGGGTAGTGAGCGTCGCGGAGGTGCGGCGGCACGTTGCCGGTGAGACCCCGTCGGACGTCGTCCTGGGCCTTCCCGATCGCCACCGTCACCGCGTTGGACTTGGGCGCCAGCGACAGGTGGATGGTGGCCTGGGCCAGGTTGAGGCGCGCCTCCGGCAGCCCGATCATCTCCAGCGCGCTGGCGGCGGCGACCGCGGACTGCAGCGCGGACGGGTCGGCCATCCCGATGTCCTCGCTGGCGCTGATGACGAGCCGGCGCGCGATGAACCGGGGATCCTCCCCCGCCTCGAGCATCCGCGCCAGGTAGTGCAGCGCCGCGTCGACGTCGGAGCCGCGGATGCTCTTGATGAACGCGCTGATGACGTCGTAGTGCTGGTCACCGTCCCGGTCGTACCGGACCGCGACCCGGTCGACGGCCTGCTCGAGCTTCTCCAGGGTCACCGGGCCGTGGTAAGCAGCCGCCTCCAGCGCTGTGAGGGCGCGGCGGGCGTCCCCACCGGCCAGCCTGACCAGGAACTCGAGGGCGTCGTCCTCGATCGTCAGGTCCTCCCGGGCGCAGGCCCGGGCGACCACCGCCCGGATCTCCTCGTCGCTCAGGGGCTGGAGCGTCAGCAGCAGCGACCGGGACAGCAGCGGGCTGATGACGCTGAAGAACGGGTTCTCGGTGGTCGCGGCCACGAGCGTGACCCAGCGGTTCTCCACGCTCGGCAGCAGCGCGTCCTGCTGGGTCTTGGAGAACCGGTGCACCTCATCGACGAACAGCACCGTCTGCGTGCCGGTCTCGCCCAACGCCCGCTTGGCCTCCTCGACGACCTCGCGGACGTCCTTCACCCCGGCGGTCACCGCGGACAGCTCGCGCCACCGGCGCCGGGTGCTGTGCGCGATGGTCATCGCGAGCGTGGTCTTTCCCGTACCGGGCGGGCCCCACAGGATCACGCTCAAGGGAGCGTCGCCCTCGACCAGCCGGCGCAGCGGCGCCCCGGGACCGAGCAGGTGCTGCTGGCCGATGACCTCATCGAGGGTGCGCGGGCGCATCCGGACCGCGAGCGGCGCCACGCGGGCAGCGGCATCCTGCTCGGCGGCGTCGAACAAGGACGGCTCCACCCGCACGACCCTATGCGGCCGGCAGGAGAACGCCCGGCGACGGCGAAAGCAGAGGCTCCCCCAGAAAGAGGCCCCGCTGTGCGTCGTACCGCCCTGATCGCCTTGCCCCTCGCCGTCTGCGCGGCGGCGCTCGCGCCCACTGCCCGGGCCGCCGCACCCGCGGTCAGCTTCGGCGTGCCGCGCGTGGTCGACCCCATCCACGTGTACGGCGAGCCGAACCTCGAGGTGAACCCCAAGTCGGGGGCGATCCACGCCACCGGGCCGCAGGGCACCGGCACGCAGCGCTCGATCTGGAACGTCAGCGTCGACGGCGGCGACAGCTACCGGATCGTGCAGAACCTGCCGGCGAACACCAACGAGCTCGAGCAGGCGTCGGCGGGGGTGCCGACCAAGAGCGCGCTGGGCGCCGGCGGTGGCGACACCGAGATCAAGATCGCCCACAACGGGCGGGCGTTCTTCAACGACCTGGCGGCCCTGGCGTCCTTCACAGCCGTGACGACCACCGACGACGGCGCGACCACCAGTGTCGCGAACCCGCTCGCGATCGGTTTCCCGGGCGGTGACCGCCAGTGGATGGCGCTGTACGACCCGGTGCCCAGTGACCACCCGGTCAGCCCGTACAAGGGTGCGCTGCCGTTGAACTACATGGAGTACGCCGACCAGACCAACGGCGACGCGGTCGACATGACCACCGACGGGACCACCTACACGGTCGCCGGCGAGTACGCCGACGACGGCGTGCACAGCGCCAACCACGGTGTGCCGCTCGTCGATCAGCACACCGGCCGCTTCCTCGGCATGACCGGCGGCAGGTCCGGGGGCAAGAGCCTCGCGCTCGTCGTCGGCGTGCCGGACGCTGCCGGGAAGCTCGCCTTCCACTACAACGAGATGGTCTCGGGCCTGCCCGGCAGCCCGGAGACGCTGTTCCCGGTGCTCGCGCAGGACGGCGCCCGCAACCTGTACGCCGTCTGGGTCGAGGACAAGACCTACCAGGTGTTCTACTCCTGGGCCGCGCCCGGCGCCGACAACGAGTGGAAGACGTGGTCGGCCCCGCGCCAGATCAGCACCGCCCCGGCGAACGTCAACGTCTTCCCGTGGGTCACGGCCGGCAAGGCCCCCGGCATCGTCGACATCGCCTGGTACGGCACCTCGAGCACCCTGAAGCAGCTCGGCAAGGACGGCCCGTCGGCCAAGAAGAACCAGACCTGGGACCTGTACTTCAGCCAGCTCGACCACGCCGCCAGCGCCGCCCCGCACGTGGTCCAGGTGAAGGCCGCGCCGCACGCGATGCACTACAACGACATCTGCCTGCTCGGCACGCTGTGCATCAGCGGCGCCGGCAACCGCAACCAGGCGGACTTCTTCAAGATGGTCATCGACCCGCGCTCCGGGCGGGCGCGGATCATCTACACCGACTCCAGCAACCGGCTGTCGCAGACCGTCAACAACGACAGCGCCGCCGACCACCAGGGCGCCGCGCTCGACACGATCATCACGCAGAACACCGGGTTCAACGCGCTCACCGGGCGCCGCTTGACGCCGTACGAGTCGACCGCCCCGGTGACGTCGATCACCGACCCGGCCGGCGACAGCCTGTTCAAGCCGCTCGGCGGGGTGTACGTGCCAGGAGGCGACATCCTGCGCGTTGCCGTCGCCAAGAGCGGCTCCGACCTGGTGTTCACCGTCAAGACCAAGGCCGCGCTGTTCAACGCCGCCCGGGCGGCCGCGGTGCCGACCGCCCAGCTGACGATCCGCTGGCAGCAAGGGGACACGCTGTACTACGCCGCGGTCCAGGAGACGGTGGCCGGCGTGCCTTCCTTCTTCGGTGGCAAGACCGGGTCGGTCGACCTGTGCTCGGTGTCGGGGTGCAAGCCCAACTACCTGACGTACAACGCCTACCCCGCGCCGGGCGTCGTGGCCGGCACCGGCTCGCACGACGGCGACTACGTCCTCAAGGTGCCGCTGGCTGCCGTCGGCAACCCGTCCTCGTCCGCGCTGCTCGAGGAGATGATGGCCTTCGTGACCGTCAACCCCAGCGGCGGTGGCGTGGTGCCGCAGGACAACGTCACGAACTACTTCGACGAGGCGCCGCTCCAGATCGAGGGGACCAAGACGTTCAACGCGCGCCTCGGCGCCGCGGCTTCTTCGGGGGCTCGCAGGGTGTCCGTTCCGGGGATCGCCGGCGCACCAGGGACGTCTCGCGGCACCGGGTCGCTCGCGGCCACCGGGCTCGGGAGCGTGCTGCCGTGGGTGGGGCTCGCGATGCTGGGCCTCGGGCTGGTCGTCGTGCGGCGTCGCCGGGTGCACACCAACGCCGGGTGACCGGGCGTCCCTGACGCTCCGCCTCCCGTGGCGGCGCCGGCTTTGTGTGCGGGCACTCCCGGGTCGCCGCGGCCGCGCTCAGCACGGCGCGGTAGGCCAGCGATGGTGTGCATCGGGGCACGTCGTGCGTCGGGCGGGTCCCGCACACAAACACCGGGCGACGGGGCGCCCTGACGCTCCGCATGCCTGCGCACGGGCTGGTTTGTGTGCGCCGGC
>JBKJLP010000112.1:0-3434 GCA_046596735.1 Mycobacteriales bacterium
GTGCACATCGAGCAGGACGACCTGGGGCTGCAGCCGGTCGATGATCTCGACGGCCTCGGCGACCGTGGCCGCCTCGCCGACGACGTCGACCAACTCCCCGATCTCGGCGCGCACCCCGGTACGGAACATCTGGTGGTCGTCCACGAGCACGACGGTGACGCGGCCGCCGGCGGCGCTGTCAGCCACGGGGCAACTCCAAGTGGATCTCGGTGCCCTCGCCGGGCGTGGACCTGATGCTTGCACTGCCCTGGTGGCGCGCCATCCGCCCGATGACGGACCCCGACAAGCCGTGCCGATCCCCGGGGACGGCCGCCGGGTCGAAGCCGCAGCCCCGATCGCGGATGAACACCGTGACCGCCTCCGGTTCGACTTCGCAGTAGACGTCAACCAGGGGAGCGCCCGAGTGCCGAGCCGCGTTGAGGACGGCCTCGCGGGTTGCCGCCACCAGGGCCCCGACCCGCTCGTCCAGGTCGAGGTCGCCCACGGTGACGACCTCCACGGGGACCTGTTGGTCGGCCTCGACCTGGGCCGCGACGTCGTCTAGCGCCCGGGACAGGGTGCCTTCTCTGGCCTTGGCGTCGTAGAGCCAACTGCGTAATTCGCGTTCCTGGCTGCGGGCCAAGCGGGTGACCTCCGTGGGGGAGGCCGCTGCCTTCTGGATGAGGGTGAGCGTCTGCAGGACCGAATCGTGCAGGTGCGCGGCGACTTCAGCCCGCTCCTGCGACCTGATCCGCTCCCGTCGCTCGTGGGTCAGGTCGGTCGTCATGGCGATCCACCACGGGCTCGAGAGCACGACCAGGCCGATCACGACGATCGCCGTCGACAGCAGCCCAGCCCTGGCGACGGCGAGCTGTCCGCGGGACGCGAGGAAACCGACGATGCCGCCGATGAGCAGGATGGCGCCGAGCCCCAGCCGGACCACGCCCGACCAGCTCCCCGTTGCCGTGCGCCGCCATCGCTCCCGCTGCGCTACGTCGGCTTGCTGCCATACGACGGCGACTCCGGCGACGGCAAGCAGGACCGGAGCGGTGGAACGGCCGCCAGGCAACAACCCCAGCGGGATCAGCACCGCGAGAGCCGCGACCGTCGCTAGCAGCAGGCCCAACAGCAGCCGCTGACCTCGTACGTCGGCACGGAAGCGGATGCCGTCCACCTGCGGCAAAAACAGCCAGAACACGGCGTAGATGGCAATGCCAAGCCCCGAGGCGGCCGCGAGGACCACGAAGGCTGCGCGAAGAGCCAGCACGGGGACGCCGAGCAGCTGCGCCAGTCCCGCGGCCACTCCGCCGAGGACCCGCCCGTCGACGGCACGAGCCAGCCGCGGCGCAGGGCGGGTCGGAGTGCTCACCTCTGCAGCATCTCGCGCTCGGGGCCGAACGGACTCAGGGCTGGCCCCTGAGACCAAGATCAGGGTCGATCCCCGATGCGCCGAGCGCCCTCGGCGGTCCAGGCTGCCGTCATGACCGAGACCACTGCACCTCCTGCCGCTCCACCCACCACCCACCCCCGCCGCTTCGAGCGACCCGCGGATTCACCCGTACGCGGTGTCTGCGCCGCGCTGGCCGAGGTGACCGGCACCGACGCCGTCCTGTGGCGGGTCCTGTTCGTCGTGACGTCGTTCTTCGGGGGACTGGGCATCGTGCTCTACCTGCTGGGGATCATCGCCATCCCGGCGCAGGGGGAGCAGCGCTCGACGGCCGACCGGTTGCTGCACGGGCCTGACCGGCGGCTCGGTCGCGGCCAGCTGTGGCCGGTCGTGCTGCTGGTGATCGTGGGAAGCCTCGTCGTCGGCGACACCGACGGACTTCTTATCGCTGCCGTTCTGAGTGTTCTGGCCCTGTTGTGGTGGCGAGGTCGCGACGGCGAGCGGCCGTTGCCGTGGACATCGGGCGCGACGCCCGCTCCGGCGACGGCCCCCGCTGCGGCACCGTCGGCGGCGTGGGAACCCGCTGCAGGCTGGGCGCCGCCTCCGCCGGCGCCGCGTCGCCGCCGGTCACCGCTCACCGGTCTGACGTTGTCCGTCACCGCGCTGGTTGCCGGCGTCCTGGTGCTGATCGGGCTGCGCGCGGGGACCAGCGTGCCGGGAGAGGTCGTTCTCGCGACCAGCCTCGGCATCGTCGGCCTCGGTCTCGTGATCGGTTCGTGGTGGGGCCGCTCCACCGGCCTCGTCCTGGTGGCCTTCGTTCTCGGCGTGGCGCTAGCCGGTTCCGCGGGCGCCCGCCCGGCACTCGACGCGGGCGTCGGAGACCGCTACTGGGGAGCCACCTCCAACGCGCACCAGAGCTATCGGTTGGGGGTCGGCGAGGCGGTCCTGGATTTGCAATCGCTGACCGCGGTGGAGGATGCCGATCCGTTGGCCATCGACGCGCGGGTCGATGTGGGGCACCTCGTCGTGCTGGTTCCGCCCAACCTGCGGGTGGCCGTTTCTGCCCGCGCCGGTCTGGGGGAGTTGCTGATCGATACCGCCCAGCGCAGCGGACACAACACGTCGCTGACCACGAACCTGGGGCCAGCCGGGGCCCCCCAGGTACGGCTTGACCTGAGCGTCCGGACCGGACAGGTGGAGGTACGTCGTGGTTGATCAGCTGCTCGCGGTGCGCAAGGTGGACCGGTTCTCGCTGCTCGTCGGCGTCACTGCGCTCGTCGGCGCCGCACTGGTCCTGCTGGACCGCTCCGGGCGGGTCCAGGTCGACGAGGTGGTCGTGCTCGCGTCGTTCTGGATCGCGCTGGGCGTCGTCGGGCTCGTCCGCAGTGTGCTGCGGTTGCGGCACGGACGCGACGGCGAGCGAGTTGAGCAGGTGGGGGGCGCTTAGAGTGGCGAGCGATTGAACCGAACCTAGGGAGTCGTACGTCGTGGTCTTGAACAAGCTGCTCCGCGCAGGCGAGGGCAAGATCGTCCGGCGACTGAGGACGATCGCTGATGCGGTCAATTCCCTCGAGGACGAGATCGTCAAGCTCACCGACGCCGAATTGCGCCAGGAGACCGACCAGTTCCGGGCCCGGTTGGCCGACGGCGAGACCGCCGACGACATCATGGTGGAGGCCTTCGCCGTCGGTCGCGAGGCCGCTCGACGCACCCTCGGCCAGCGGCACTTCGATGTCCAGGTCATGGGTGGGGCGGCCCTGCACATGGGCAACATCGCCGAGATGCGCACGGGTGAGGGCAAGACGCTCACCAGCACGCTGCCTGCCTACCTCAACGGATTGACCGGCAACGGCGTCCACGTCGTCACGACCAACGACTACCTCGCCCGCCGCGACGCCGAGTGGATGGGCCGGGTGCACCGCTTCCTGGGCCTCAGCGTCGGCGTGATCATCGCCAACGAGCGACCCGAAGAGCGCCGACCGGCCTACGCCTGCGACATCACCTACGGCACCAACAACGAGTTCGGCTTCGACTACCTGCGCGACAACATGGCGTGGAACAACGAAGA
>JBKJLP010000165.1:0-4614 GCA_046596735.1 Mycobacteriales bacterium
TCCCTATCTGTCGTGGGCGTTGGAGATTTGAGAGGGGCTGCTCCTAGTACGAGAGGACCGGAGTGGACGAACCCCTGGTGTTCCGGTTGTCACGCCAGTGGCATTGCCGGGTAGCTACGTTCGGAAGCGATAACCGCTGAAAGCATCTAAGCGGGAAGCGCGCCTCAAGATGAGATCTCCCGGGGCACAAGCCCCCTGAAGGAACCATCAAGACCAGGTGGTTGATAGGCAGGGTGTGTAAGCGCAGTAATGTGTTGAGCTTACCTGTACTAATGATCCGTGAGGCTTGACCATATCACCTCAAGTTGCTTCCACGAGTCCAACGAAAGACTCCTCGAAGTAACCCTTGGCCTCGACAACACGTTGATGGCATTTGCACCAAACGATCGCTACATCCCAACTATCTGCTGCAACGAACGGGGTTAATCCGTTTGCTTACGGCAAACCAACGAGAGCGTGTGCGCGATCTGTTCAGTCCACCGAACCGCGACCCTCCACCCTCTCCCTGGTGACATTAGCGCTGTGGCACCACCCGATCCCATCCCGAACTCGGAAGTGAAACACAGCTGCGCCGATGGTAGTGTGGCTTAAGCCATGCAAGAGTAGGTCATCGCCAGGGTCTTTTTGAAAGCAAAACCCCAGTCCTTCAAGGCTGGGGTTTTGTCTTTGTGTGTGCAACGCACGACCCGCAACAGGTCATCGCCGGTTCTTTATTGAAAGAAAAACCCCAGTCCTTCAAGGCTGGGGTTTTGTCTTTCAACCGGAACATTAAGTTGTCTCGCATGTAGCCACCTCAAAACAAGTCGGCTTGGCGAGAGCAATTGACCGGCTTTGCCAGTTACCCCGCCACCCTCAGGGCCGCCGACAACATTAGCCCGACAACACAGAAAAATCCGCCAAACCACGCCAGGCTGCGCAAGGAATCCTTGTCGGCTATGTATGTGATGCCGTGAAGGATTCGGAACACGATGAACGCGATTGCCAACCATATGATGCGTTGGCCATCCACCTGGGCGAACTGCGCCATCAGTACGCTGGCTGCGAAAGGCGGGAATGCCTCGTAAGCATTCAGTTGAGCGGCATAGGCGCGTTGGCTGCGTGGATTTTTCTGGCGGGCCTGCCAGCCGCGGGGGTCCCGGTTGTTGTAGCGCTCGCCACCGGCCTTGGCGATTGAAACCCAAACGTAAGGTACTGCGGCTGCAATCAGGATGCACCAGTACGCAATCGACATCGGAAGCCCTCCCCGGGTAGACGGAGACACCAGCCTATCCGAAACCGGGACTCGCTTGTCCGTGATGGGCGGGATGGCAACTCATTGGGTTACTTGTTTGGTGTAACCGGCGTTGCCAATGGCTTAGGAGGCATTGCCTCGCGGGTCGCCTTGAACGGATTACCTTCGTACCAATTGGGCCATTGTCCGTCGTTGGCGAGCAGTGCGCCGACGGCTTGCACCGTTTCCAGATCCTGGATGATGCCGTCGACTTTCCACGTGGTCGCATCGAACTGATCGCCGGGTTTGTGGTAACGGTTGTCGGTGTAGTCCTTGTCGGCGGCCTTGCCGGCGCTGAGGCCGCCTTTGATCAAGTCAATGCCGCTGTCGACATACAGGGCAGGTACGCCTGCTTTCGCGAAATTGAAGTGATCCGAACGGAAGTACAAGCCTGCGGCGGTGTTGTTCTCACTGACAGCCTTGCGCTTCTGGCCATCGAGTACGCGCTTGAGATGATCCTCCAGTTCCGAGCTGCCCCGGCCGACCACGGTAATCGTCCGGGCCTTGCCGATCGGTGACAGCGCGTCGATGTTGAACACAGCGACAGTCTTGTCCAGCGGAACCACGGGATGGGCGACGTAATACTTGGAACCCAGCAGGCCCGATTCTTCGAGCGTTACCGCCAGGAACAGGATCGAACGCTTGGGTGGCGCAGAGGCCTTCCGGAAGCTCTCGGCGATTTCAAGAATTCCAGCCACGCCGGTCGCATTGTCGACTGCGCCATTGTAGATATTGTCTCCGCCACCTTTGGCAGAGGCTTCGCCAGCATGCGTGCCCAAATGGTCCCAATGGGCCATGTAGATGAGGGCTTCATCCGGGGTTTCGCTGCCAGGCAACATTGCCATCACGTTGCGCGAAGTCTTTTCGATGCTGTTGCTTTTAAGGTCGATCGAAATCGTGGCGTTAATCGGGACTGGCTTGAAGCCTCGCTTGTTGGCCGCGGCGCGCAGCTTGGCCAGATCCAGGCCCGCGCCCGCTAACAGGATCTTGGCGGCGTCGCCGGTGATCCAGCCCTGCGCAGGCAAACGAGGCGCGGTATCGTCCTTGGCGGGCAGATCGTATTGTGGTCCGGACCACGAATTCTTCACCACCTCCCAGCCGTAGGACGCGCCTTCGGTGTCGTGGATGATCAGTGCGGCGGCGGCGCCCTTGCGCGCTGCCTCGTCGAACTTGTAGGTCCAGCGGCCATAATAGGTCATGCGCTTGCCATCGAACAACTTGGGATCGTGGGCATGGAAGCCGGGATCGTTGACCAGCATCACCACGGTCTTGCCCTTCACGTCCAAGCCGGCGTAGTCGTTCCAGTCCTGCTCCGGGGCATCCACGCCATAACCCACGAAGACCAACGGGCTGTTTTTCACGTTGACATTGGCCTGGCCGGTGCGGGTGCCGATCACCATGTCGGTGCCGAATTTCAGCTCCTGCGGCTTGCCCGCCACGTCGAGCTTGAGCGAAGTCGACTCGTCGGCGGTGGTTTCCACCATCGGCACAGTCTGGAACCAGTCGCCGCCATTACCGGGTTGCAAGCCGATGCGGGCGAACTGGGTCTTGATGTAGTTGATCGAGGCATCTTCCCCGGGCGTACCCGGGCCGCGTCCACCGAACGCATCCGACGACAGTGTCTTGACGTGCTCTTCGAAATCCCCGGCATCAATGGCTGGGGAGAATTCATGGACGCTACTCGTCACTGACTTGGCCGCCGGTACTTGCGACTCGGCGTCGTTCGTGGCGGTGTCTTTGCTGCGGGGGCTGCAGGCGCACAGAGCCAGCAGGGCGAGCGGAAGGACGGCAATGCGCATCGCGAGACTCCAAGTTCGAGTCCCGTGATTCTAACCATGATGCCTATCCATGCCGAACCCTTCCCGCGATGGGAAGGCTCAGTCCTTCGGCGGCGTGTTGCCATCGAAGCGCACGGCGGTTGCGCCGCGCAGGGTGCCGATGCGGGCACTGGCATGCACATAGAGTTTCACTTCGCGCTCAAACACCAGTGGCCCGTCGACCACGGCATTTGGGCCGATGACGATCCGCGGGATCTTTTGTTTGCCCATCCGGAAGCCACGCCAGCCCTTGTTGGGCTTCTCGACGTGGATCCCGCTTTTCACGTGCGAACCAACGCCGACGGTGATGTCGGCGTTGACGGTGTCGATGCCGCCGCCGAGGTCGGTTTCGACCATGCCGATGGCGCCGTTGACGGTTTCAATCCCGCGTGCCACTTTGCCGCCACGGTCGATGAAGACTCCGCCATTGACCGTCTCGATGCTGCCATCGACTTGAGCGCGTTCACCGAGGTGGATGCTGCCATTCACGGTGGTCAGCGATCGGGACTGGATATCGTGGTCGGCACGGATGCTGCCATTCACGGTTTCCGCCTCCTCGACATGAGCGCCCGCCTCAATCTTGATGCTGCCGTTGACCGTACTCAGGTCGCCATACGCCTGGCCTGCTTCGGCGGTGATGCTGCCGTTGATCTTGTCGATGTCCTGGGCATGAGCTGGCGTAGCAGGATCGTGGGCGGCAGCGGTGCCCGGAACAGCGGCAGTGCCCGACAAAACAAAAAGAGCGGCGAACAAGAGGGAACGGTTCATGCGGAACTCCGTGGTGTGTTGCAGGCTGTGATGCGGCCAGCGCACGTTTGGTTTACACGGGTGTCGATACGCCGTCCATCGGCATGCCTTCGTTACAATCGTCCCAGGGTTGCTCCATGCCCTCCATTGAACATCGCCCACCTGTCGTGGAGTTTCCATGTCCCAATCCGTTTCCTCCCGTCCCAAGCCCGTCGTCCTGTTGATCCTGGACGGTTGGGGTCATCGTGAGGAAACCCAGGACAACGCCTTGGCACTGGCTGAACTTCCGAACTGGCGCAATTTGCTGGCCACTTGCCCGCACACGCTGGTGCATACCGAAGGCCGACATGTCGGTTTGCCGGACGGGCAGATGGGTAATTCCGAGGTTGGCCACATGAACCTAGGTGCCGGGCGTATCGTCTATCAGGACCTGACCCGCATCGATGCCGCGATCGAGGACGGCAGCTTCTTCGCAAATGACGAACTGCACGCGGCGTGCAGGGCCGCCACGGGGTCCGGCGGAACCTTGCATGTGATGGGCCTGCTCTCGCCGGGCGGGGTACACAGCCATCAGGCTCATATCTTCGCGATGCTCGAACTCGCCCGTCGCGAAGGCGTGCCTCGGGTCGCCGTGCATGCGTTCCTGGACGGTCGCGACACGCCGCCGCGGTCGGCTGAAGCCAGCCTACGGGCGCTTCAGGCGGCCTGCGACAAGGTTGGCAATGCCCGCATCGCCACGGTGGGCGGACGTTATTACGCGATGGACCGCGACCAGCGTTG
>JBKJLP010000196.1:0-3666 GCA_046596735.1 Mycobacteriales bacterium
CGGAGACCCGACCGCCATGCCCCCGTTGGTCGCATCCGCCCCCGTCGCGACGAGCTCCCTGGCCGACGACCTGCGTACGGTGCTGCACGCCGACGACGCGGCCTTGACCCGGCTCTACGGTGCGCAGCCCGCCGGTCGGCGCGACCGGGTCCGCACCCTGCTGGAGATCTACGACCTGCACAGCGCGCCGCTCGAGACGCTCGGCGAGAGCGCTCGCCACCAGCACCACCCCGTTGTGGCCGACCTGAAGGGTCGGCTGGAGCGCGCGTGGCTGACCGAACTGGAGGTGGCCTGGCACGACGCGGGCGCGCTGGCTCAGGCGTCCACTCCTGAGCAGGCGTTGAAGGCGATGCGTGCCGTGGCCGCCCGCGACCGGCTGCCGCAGGCCTATCGCTGGCTGGCAAAGGAGGCGTCGTACGACGAACTGATCGCCTTCCTGGCCCTCGAGGGCGGACCAGATGGCGGCTTCGACGATCTCGTCGCGGCCTGCCAGATCGGGCTGTCCGGCAGCGCCAAGCTCGAGCTCGGCAAGAACTACTGGGACGAGATGGGCCAGGGCGACCCGGCGGGCGTCCACACCGTCCTGCACGAGCAGATGGCCGCGGCGCTCGATCTGCCGCACCTCACCCGTGACCAGCAGCCGACCGAGGCGCTGGAACGATCAGCGCTCGGCGGGCTGTTCGCGACGAACCGTTGGCTGCAGCCGGAGATGATCGGCGCGCTCGGCCTGCTCGAGCTGCAGGCCGGTCCGCGGTGCCGCCTTGTTCTGCAGGGGCTGGACCGGGTAGGGGCGCCGGCGGCGGCTTTCCCGTTTTACGTCGAGCACGCCGAGGTCGACCCGGTGCACGGCAAGGACTGGCTGGACAAGGCCATCGTCCCGCTCGTTGCGCAACACCCGACGTGGGGGCCGCGCATCGTCAAGGGCGCCTGGTGGCGCTCGACGCTCAACCTCGCGTTCTTCGCCGTCGCGCATGACCAGCTCGTCACCGACAGGGCCGCCGCCTGATCCGTACGGCTTAGGGTTCAGTCATGGGCACGACGCGACACGAGGTCCGCAGCGAGGTCGGTCCGCTGCGCACGGTGCTGCTGCACCGACCGGGCCGCGAGTTGTCCCGGCTCACCCCACGCAACAGCGCCGATCTCCTCTTCGACGGCCTGCCCTGGGTAGCCCGCGCGCAGGAGGAGCACGACGCGTTTGCGCAAGCGCTGCGCGACCGCGGTGTCGAGGTGCTTTATCTGAGCGACCTGCTGCGCGAGACCCTCGACGACCCGACCGCGCGCGACGAGGTGATCCAGGCGGTCGTACGCCCCTCGGTCGTCGGCCCCGCCCTAGCAACGGTGCTGCGCCAATGGCTGCTCGACCTCTCCAGCGATGACCTCGCCCGCGTCGTCGCCGCAGGCCTCACTCACGAAGAGCTCCCGCACAACGGTCCCGAGGGTGTGGTGGCTCGGCTGTCACACGACGGCGAGTTTGTCCTGCGACCGCTGCCCAACCTGCTGTTCACCCGCGACTCGTCGGTGTGGGTCGGTGACCAGGTGGCGGTGACCGCGCCGTCGATGCCGGCGCGGATGCGCGAGACCGCGCTGACTGGGGCGATCTACCGCCACCACCCGCGGTTCGCCAACACCCCCTGGCTGTACGGCGGCAGCCGCGACGAGGCCTCCTTCGAGGGGGGCGATGTCCTCGTCATGGCGCCGGGTGTTGTGGCGGTCGGCGTTGGTCAGCGCACTACCCCGGCCGGCGTAGAAGCCTTTGCGCTAAGGGCTTTTGCGGCCGGGGTTGCGCACACGGTGCTCGCCGTCCCGATCGCGCAGGAGCGGGCCACCATGCACCTCGACACCATCTGCACGATGGTCGACACCGACGCGGTGGTGATGTTCCCCGCCGTCGCCGACACCCTGCTCGCGCATCCGGTCACGGTCGAGGGCGACGGGTTGCAGGTCGGTGCAGCGCTCCCGTTCCTCGAGGCGGCCGCGCACGCGATGGGCATCGACCGCCTGCGGGTGATCGATACCGGCCTCGACCCGGTCACCGCCGAACGCGAGCAGTGGGACGACGGCAACAACACCCTCGCCCTCGCGCCGGGACTCGTCGTGGCGTACGAGCGCAATACCGAGACCAACGACCGGCTGGAGAAAGCCGGGATCGAGGTCGTCCGGATCGCCGGCAGCGAGCTGGGCAGCGGCCGCGGCGGCCCACGCTGCATGTCCTGCCCGATCCTGCGCGACCAGCTCTAGCCGCTGCGGCAGCGCCTTCCCCGGCGCGACTCCCGTACGGCGGTGATCGTTACAGGACGCGGCTAGCCGACCGGGCGGCCCAGGGCTCGCAGCACCCGGCTGGGGTGGTTGCTGATCACCGCGTCCACGCCGAGCGACAGCGCCAGGGAGATGTCTGCCGGTTCGTCGACGGTCCACACGTGCACTCGGTGGCCAGCCGCCTGCACCCGCGAGACGTACGTCGGGTGCGCGCGCAGGATCTCGATCGACGGCCCAGCAATGGCAACGCGGGAGGGCAGGCTGCCGTCGCGGTAGCGCAGCGGCACCCGGTCCATCAGCAGCACCGTCGGAATCAGCGGGGCATGCGCGTGGATGCGACGCAGCGACGTCGAGGCGAAGCTCATCACCAGCACCCGCGAGGCCGACCGGTTCAACGGCGTGCACAAGTCGTACCGCTGCAGCAGGTCGACCAGCGCCCGTTCCACCAGCCCGCCATAGCGCGTCGGGTGTTTGGTCTCGATGTGCAGCTGCACCGGCCGGTCGTGGTCCATGGCCAACTGCAGCAGCCGCTCCAGAGTGAGCACCCGGCCGCGGTCGCGATCAGGCTCCTCCCAGTCCGCCTCCAGCAGCCGGTCACCCTGACCGGCCTTCCACGACGCGAAGTCCAGGTCGACAAGGTCGGCGAGCTCGAGCGTCGACACGACGCCGCGGCCGTCGGAGGTCCGGTCGACTCGGCGGTCGTGCACGCAGACCAGCACTCCATCGCGGGTCAGGCGTACGTCGCACTCCAGCGCATCGGCGCCCTCGGTAACCGCCAGCTCGTAGGCAGCGAGGGTGTGCTCGGCGTGGGCAGCCGACGACCCGCGGTGGGCGACGACCTGAACCGGCTGCACGCGTTCACTCTTGCCGACGAAGCGACAAGCGTCTGCAGAACGCGCCGGATCAGACCCGTCGGCGTACGACCGGATCCCCGCCGTTCACGACGTCGATGATCGGCTCGCCGTCGATGGCCCGCAGCAGGTTGGTCTTGGCCTGGCTGACGATCCGCATCGCGGCCTGGCTGCTTGAGCCGGCCATGTGGGGCGACAGCAAAAGCCCGGGGATATCGCGCAACGGCGAGTCAGCGGGCAGTGGCTCGTGGGCGAAGACGTCCAGAGCCGCGCCACCGAGCTTGCCCTCGCGCAGGGCGAAGGCGAGCGCGGCTTCGTCGACGACGTCGCCGCGGGCACCGTTGACCAGCAACATGCTCGGCTTGGCCAGCGCGAGCCGACGCGCGTCGATGAGGTGGCGGGTCTCCTCGGACAGGGCAATGACGAGCACGAGGACATCGCTGTCCGCGACCAGTTCGTCGAGCTCGCGGTAGGCCGCCTCGACCTCGTCGTGCCGGCTGCGCGACCAGTACGACACCTCGCACCCGAGCGCCGCGTAGATCCCGGCGCAGTAGCGACC
>JBKJLP010000233.1:0-2801 GCA_046596735.1 Mycobacteriales bacterium
GCGACGTCAACGGTCCCGGGTACCTCGCGTACTGGCGCTATGAAGCCGAGTTCGTCCGCGCCACCGGCGCCATCGTCGACCCAGGTTGGCGACGCACCGACACCGTCTGCCTCGCACCCGGTTCGCCGCTGCTCAATCCCCTCGCCGCGATCCCCGGAATCATCGAGCGTGACTTCCGATCCCTGGTCGTTCTCAAGGGCGTCGCGGTCAGCCAACCCGGCGGCTCCACGTTGGTGAACTACGAGACCGGCTTCTACACCGACGCCCAGCGCTACACCCTCGACCCCGTCGGGATCCTCGGCCACACCGTCGTCATCAAAGCCACACCCGCGAGGTACGACTGGTACTTCGGTGACGGCACCGACGCCCTCGACGCCGGCCTCGGCGCCAAGGACACCCTTGACGTCAGCCACACCTATCGGCGGACCGGCAAGGTAACTCCGTACGTCGTGATCACCTGGACCGGCACGTTCACCGTCGACGGTGGCCCACTGCGCAACGTCATCGGCACTGCCACGACGACCGGCCCCGGCACCCCGCTTCAGGTCAAGCAAGCGCGCGCGGAGCTCGTCACCCGCTGAGGATGTTTCCGCGGAAACACCAACGACCGCGCGGGGGCTGTGGATGACGTCAGCGGGACTGGTGCCGTTGCTGCCACTGTCCCTTCGTGCAGACCCTCGAGCCCGTGCTGGCGCCGCCGCGCACCTTCACGCTGCCCAAGGCGCCCGATGACGACAGTGCTGCGGCCCGGCAGCTCGCCCGGGCGCTGCACGAGACCGCCGACACCGTCACTGCGGCTCAGCAACAAGCCCATCAGGTCCTCGAACGCGCTCGGCAGGAATGGGCCGGACCCGCAGCCAGAGCCAGTCAGCACCCGCTCCACGACCTCGACGTGCGGACCCGCACCGTCGCGCACCATCTCCACCAGGCCGCTGATGCGCTGGAGGAGTACGCCCACAAGCTCGACCAAGCCAACGAGCAGCACGGCTGGTCGTGGAAGCGGGTGGCCAAGGTCGCCGCCTTCGTCACCGTCACCACCGGAGTCGTCGTCCTCACCGTCGGCGCCGCTGCGCCTGCTGCTGCCGCGGCCGACGCGGCCTTCGTAGCGGCGGAGATCGCCGCGACCGCAGGCGCGGTGGCAGCCGCGACGACGGCAGCAGCCGAGGCGACGGCAGCGGTCACTGCCGCCGTACGCGCTCTGCAGCTCCTGCGTGCCGTCGCGACCTTCCTGCGCCCACAGATCGCCATCACCGCGGGCATGGCCGACCTGCAAGCTATCGACCAGGTGCGCCGCACCGGCGACCTCGACGCCGGGTCCCTCGCCCATCACGCCGCCGTGAACGTCGCCTTCGGAGCCGTCGGGGGCAAGGCCGCCGGGGCCGTGGGCGGCTGGGGCGCAGAGGTGTCATCGCCGCTGCTCGCCTACCTCCTGCCCAAGACCGCGCAGGCTGCTGCCTGGGGAGGTACAACGGCCGCTGCGGAACTCGCCATTGATGGTCAGGTTGATCCGATCGCTGTGGCCACCTCAGCAGGGGTGGCGTTCGGGGGTGCCGTCCTCGCCGACGGCCTCGCCCGCTGGCTGCCCACGTCGACGCACCCCGCAGCGCCGGTGTCCGTGGAGCGCAGTGTGAACTACAGAAGTGAGATCGACTCCAAGTGGGGACTCTCGGACTACCACTTGAACAAGCACTTCTATGAGCATCCCAAGTACGCCTTGACGTTCATTGACCCGGGCGGAGACGCTCAGATGTGGTTGTCTCACATGGCCGAACTCGCGCAGCGAACCCCGACTCAAGTGCATCCGGATGGCATGCTTGACATCGTCGGGATCTTTCGGCGGACCAATGGATCGGGGTCGTTCTCCATGGGCGTGAGGCTTTTCCCCAAGCAAGACGGCAGCTTTGACCTCGTGACCATGCTTACGCGTCAGTGAATCCACCGTTCGCATGCCCCGTGTGCAACTGGGTGGGCCTTGACAAGAAGCCGTACGAGATCTGGCCGCCTCAGGAGGACGTGCTGCTGGTGCCGCCTTACGTGAATCAACTCGGGCAGGCCTCCTACGACGTTTGCGTGCGCTGCTCCTACGAGTTCGGCTTCGACGACAACCCGGGTGGTGGTCACGAGGGTGATTCCTTCGACGACTATCGGGCACAGTGGATCGCCGACGGTCGCCCGTGGCTGAGCCTGCGCTACGCGGAGGCGGCCGGTTACGAGGGCAACTCCACGCCCAGCGATCCCGAGGAGTAGCCGAAGCGTTTCCGCGGAAACGCCTGATAGCTAGGGATCAGCCGGTGGGGCGAGGGGCTCGCGGTGCTGGGCGGCGGCATCGATCTCGGACTGGAGCGGCCAGGGGTTCGGGAGGCAGCCGTTCAGCTCGGTGCTCTGCTGCGCCATCAGCCCCGCAAGCCGGCCGCCGCGCGGGCACTGCCGATCAGGGTGGTGCTGACCGAGCAGATGACCGAACTCGTGGCCGATGAGCATCTGGCGATAGGCAGCGAGCGAGCCGGTCCACTCGGGCGTCGCGTAGCGCCATCGCTCGGCGTTGAGGACGACGCGGCGGCCGTTCTGGCAGGAGTACTTCCGGTATACGTCGTACGGCTCACACAGTCGCTGCGCCTCGTCGGGTTCGACCAGCAGCACGACGTACGACGCCTGGCGGTCCTCAACCAGCCGGAAGGCGGCGCGCCGCCAGCCGCGGCGGTCGTGCAGGGTCGCGTGTACGACGGAGGCGAACTCCAGGGAGTCGGTGACGTGACGCTCGATGCGGTAGCGGACCTCGACGATCCGGATCGGCGCCGGTC
>JBKJLP010000234.1:0-3163 GCA_046596735.1 Mycobacteriales bacterium
ACCAGCCGCTTGAGGTAGAGCTCGAGGGCGATGCGCAGCGTCATGTCGAGGTCGAGCGCGTTGAGGTGCGTGGCGAACGGTCGTGCGGCGGCTCCGCCGTGGACGGTCTGCAGCACCGGCGTCTCCACCTCGACGTAGCCGTGGCCGTGCAGGACGTCGCGCACCGCGCGCACGATCGCTGCCCGGTCGGCCACCATGCGCCGGCTGTCGTCGTTGACGATCAGGTCCAGGTAGCGCTGCCGGATCCTGGTCTCTGGATCGGTGAGACCGGCGTGCCGGTCGGGCAGCGGCCGCAGCGCCTTGCTGGTCAGCAGCCAGCTCGAGGCGAGCACCGACAGCTCGCCGCGCCGGCTGCTGATGACCTCGCCGGTGACACCCACGAAATCGCCGAGGTCGACGTCCGACTTCCAGGCGGCCAGCCGGTCCTCGCCCACACCGTTCAGGCTGATCATCACCTGGACCTGTGACTCGCCTTCACTGATGGTGGCGAAGCAGAGCTTGCCGCCGGTGCGGCTGAGCAAGACGCGGCCGGCGATGGCGACTGTTTCGCCGGAAGCGGTGTCGGTGGCGAGCTCGCCGTAGCGCTCGCGGACCTCGGCAAGGGTGGCGGTGCGCGGATAGCCCAGGGCGAATGGCGGCGTGCCAGCGGCCGTCAGCCGGTCGTACTTCTCGCGGCGCACCCTGACCTGCTCCGGCACGTCGCTCGCGTCTGCGGCGCCGTCGGACGCACGGCCGACCCCGCGGTCGCTCCCGCCGGATGCGTTCCCGTCAGTCCCCTGGTCAGTCACCGCGGCAGCCTATCGACCGCCCGTCACCGGATGCCGCGTCGTGGCCCCCGGCGGGCGCGGCGGGGGCGTCGGCGGCGTCCTCGTAGTGGTTGTCGAGGAGATCCGCTGCCGAGATGTCGTTTGAGGTGCCAGATGGGCCGGGATTCACGACCCAGACAGCATCTCGCCCCTCACGCCGACCAGGTGATGCGCGGTCGCATCCGGTCAGCTCCCCACAGCACACGACCGGCGACCGCGTCCTGTCTGCTGATTGCCGAGCTGGGTCCTACCGACTGAGCGTGAAGCGGGCCGATCCGGACCAGCGTGGCTCGGATGTCAGCAGACAGGGGCTCAGGGCGGTGGAGCGAGGCGGCTAGGTGTTCTTCTCGTAGACCAGTCGCAGGCCGATCAGCGTGAGGTCCGGCTCGTGCTCGTCGATCCGCTCGCACAGCCCGACCATCAGCTGTGACAGTCCGCCGGTCGCGATCACAACCGGGTCGGCCCCGAGTTCGCGCGAGATCCGCTCCACCATGCCGTCGACCTGCGAGGCGAAGCCGTAGACCAGGCCGCTCTGCAGCGCCTCCACTGTGGTCTTGCCGATGACCGACCGCGGTTCGACCAGCTCCACCTTGAACAGCCGCGCTGCCCGGGCGGCAAGTGCGTCGACCGAGATCTCCACGCCTGGCGCGAGCGCCCCGCCAAGAAACTCGCCCTTGGCCGACACCACATCGAAGTTGGTGGAGGTGCCGAAGTCCACGACGATCGCCGGGCCACCGAACAGCGTGTGGGCGGCCAGGGTGTTGCACACCCTGTCCGGCCCGACCTCCTTCGGGTTGTCGTAGAGCAGCGGCACTCCGGTCTTGACTCCCGGCCCGACGACGATCGTGGGCACGTCGGCGAAGTAGCGGTCGAACATGATCCGCAACTGATCGAGCACCTGCGGGACGGTCGAGCAGACCGACACGCCGTCCGGGTCGGGGTGGCCGGACAGCAAGCCGCGAAACAGCAGCGCCAGCTCATCGGCGGTAACCCGGGCATCGGTGCGCAGGCGATAGCTCGCGAACAACTTGGGCCCGTCGAACAACCCGAGCACGATGTTGGTGTTGCCGACGTCAACAGTGAGGAGCATCAGGAGGTGCCGATCAAGTCGAGGCCCACGTCGAGGACCGGGGCGGAGTGGGTGAGCGCGCCGACCGACAAGAAGTCGACACCGGTCTCAGCGATTGCCCTCGCGTGATCGAGGGTGAGACCACCGGAGGCCTCGGTGCGGACGCCAGCCGGCTTGCAGACAGCCACGCACGCACGGAGGTCCTCAAGCGACATGTTGTCCAGCAGCACCAGGTTGGCGCCGGCGGCGACGACCTCGCGCACCTGGTCGACGGTGTCGCACTCGACCTCGACCTCGAGGTGCGGCCACAGCTGACGTACCGCCTCGAAGGCCGCGGCGACCCCTCCGGCCGCCACGACGTGGTTGTCCTTCACCAGGGCGGCGTCCGACAGAGCCATCCGGTGGTTGAGGCCGCCACCGACGACGACGGCAGCTTTCTCCAGCGCCCGCAGCCCCGGAGTGGTCTTGCGGGTGTCACGGATGCGGGCGCCAGTGCCTTCGACGGCTGCGACCCACCGGGCGGTCAGGGTGGCGACACCCGACAGGTGACACAGCAGATTGAGGGCCGTCCGCTCCGCGGTGAGCAGGGTCCGCACGGGCCCGGTGCACTGCAGCACGATCTCTCCGGCCCGCGCCGGTCCGTCAGGCCCGACGTGGTCCCAGCTGACCGGGCCGATAGAGCCCACCACATCGACGCAGGCCATCGCGACCGCGATGCCCGCGACGACCCCAGCCTCGCGGGGAACGAAGGCGGCCGTGCCGATCAGGTCCTCGCCGATGGTCGCGACGCTGGTGACGTCGACGCCCCCAGCCAGGTCCTCGGCGATGGTCCGAAGCGCCAACTCGCTGACCAGTGCGGCATCGAGACCGGCTGCGGCGAGGGCCTTCTCGGTGTCGGGGCTCAGCATGGCTCGAACCGGGTGCCGTCGAGGGTGGTCACCAGGTGCCCGCGCCAGGCGTCGGACGGCTCCGGAAAGTCCTCGCGCCAGTGCGTGCCGCGGGTCTCCTCGCGTTGGCTGGCTGCAGCCACCAGCGCTACAGCGACGGCATGCAATCCGGTTGCTTCCCAGGCCGCGGGCGACGGTGCCGCACAGACGCGGTTCTCCAGGACTGACAGGGCTTTCGTCGTACCGGCAAGTGATGGGGCGCTGCGCAGAACACCGGCTCCGTCGGTCATGGCGCGGGTCAGGTCGGTGCGACGAAAGCCCTGTCAGTCCTGGAGAACCGCGTTTCGACGACGCCCTCTCCCGCCGCTTGGGAAGCCACCGGGTTGCATGCCGTAGCGACC
>JBKJLP010000397.1:0-4051 GCA_046596735.1 Mycobacteriales bacterium
GCCGAGGTCAGCCTCGGCACCGGCGCCCTCGCGGTCGTCGGCGGCACCGTCGGCGTCATCGCCTTCCTCACCTTCTTCACCTCGGTGCCGGTGAAGAAGGTGAGGAAGGCGATGACGCCGACCGTGCCGCCGACGACTGCGAGGGCGCCGGTGCCGAGGCTGACCTCGGCCAGCAGCCGGACAACCTCCTTCTTGTAGCGGAGCAGGACGCGGTAGGTCCAGCCGAGAGAGCGCGCATAGAACGACAGCTGTGCGCCGAGGTCGTCGAGGGCAGCGAGCGGGCGGGCAGCGACAGCCTTCAGCACTCGGCGAGGGCGTTCCAGGATCGGCGGGGTGGCCGGCGCGACAGTCACGTCAGCCCCCCTTCTGCGGGACGATCTGGAAGTACACGGCGGTGATGATGAAGTTGGTCAGGAACAGCAGCATGAACGAGATGACGACGCTCTGGTTCACCGCGTCGCCGACGCCCTTCGGGCCGCCCTTGGCGTTGAGCCCCTTGTAGGAGGCCACCAGGGCAGCGATCAGTCCGAAGATCACCGCTTTGAGTTGCCCGACGTAAAGGTCGGGGAGTTGGGCCAGTGCAGTGAAGGACGCCAGGTAGGCCCCAGGAGTTCCGCCCTGGAGGATCACGTTGAAGAAGTAGCCACCGACGACGCCGACAACGGCGACCAGTCCGTTGAGGAAGAACGCGACCAGCATGGTCGCCAGGACCCGGGGCACGACCAGGCGCTGCAGCGGGCTGACCCCGAGCACCTCCATGGCGTCGATCTCGTCGCGAATCTTGCGCGAGCCGAGGTCGGCACAGATCGCCGATCCACCGGCCCCCGCGATGAGCAGGGCGGTAACGATCGGGCTGGCCTCGCGCACGATGCCCAGGACAGCAACGGCGCCAGTGAAGCTCTGGGCACCGATCTGTTTGGTGAGGTTGCCGACCTGCAGCGCCAGCACGGCGCCAAACGGAATCGACACGAGCGCGGTGGGCAGGATCGTGACGCTGGCGATGAACCACGCCTGCTGGATGAACTCTGCGCCCTGGAACGGGCGCTTGAACAGGCTGCGCAAGACATCGAGCGACAACGCGAAGAATTCGCCGGCCGCCTTGACCGGCGCGGTGGGCGCCAGAGCCATCAGGCGTCCTCGCGGGATCGGCGAGCCCGCGCAGGGCTCGCCTTGGTGCCGGACGCGGTCTTCTTGGCGGGCGCCTTCTTGGTCGGCTTCGCTGCCTTCGCCGGCCGCGCCGACTTAGCCGGCGGGTCGACGTGTTCGTGGTCCTGCTCGACGTCGGCGTAACTCCGCGTCCGCGTCCGGCTGAGGCCGGTGGAGGCTGACCCGCTGGAACGGGGCACCTCGCCGACCCAGCCGGTGGGCCCGGTGCCGGTGGGGACCTCGACATGGTCCAGACCGGCGAACGAGCCCTCGGGCGGGACCACGCCGTGTTCCATGAGCCAGGCGCCGGGCGGGCGCTGACTGTGCCGGATGCTGCCGTCACTGGTCGGCAACTGCTCCGGGATCGGCGGCAGCGTGGCTTGCGCCTCACCGCTCTCGGCCTCCGCCGCAAGCTCGCCCGCGTCCTTCTCCTCGGCCATGCCGATCGGACCCTGGCGCTGGCCGTTGAGGAACTGGCGGACGACCGGCTCGTTGCTCGACAGCAGCATCTCGCGCGGACCGAACATCGCCAGGTGCCTGCGATAGAGCAGCCCAATGTTGTCCGGGACCGTACGGGCCGTGCTGATGTCGTGCGTGACGATGAGGAAGGTCGCCTCGATCTGCGCGTTGAGGTCGACGATCAGCTGGTTCAGGTACGAACTGCGGACCGGGTCCAGACCGGAGTCGGGCTCGTCGAACAGCAGGACCTGCGGGTCAAGGACCAGCGCCCGGGCCAGCCCAGCGCGCTTGCGCATCCCCCCGGAGATCTCGCCCGGCAACTTGCGCTCTGCCCCGGCGAGGCCGGTGAGCTCCATCTTCTCGAGCACGATCTTTTTGATGTCCGACTCGGACTTTTTGGTGTGCTCGCGCAGCGGGAAAGCGATGTTGTCGTAGAGGTTCTGCGAGCCGAAGAGTGCGCCGTCCTGGAACAGGACGCCGAACAACTTACGGACCTCGTAGAGCTCCTTTTCCTTGACCTTGGTGATGTCGACGCCGTCGATCACGATCGGGCCGTTCTCCGGCTTCAGCAGGCCGATGAGCGTCTTGAGGAACACCGACTTGCCGGTGCCGGACGGGCCCAGCAGCACGCTGATCTCGCCGGCCGGGAGGGTCAGGCTGACGTTCTCCCAGATGGTCTGGCGACCGAAGCGCTTGGTGAGGTCGGTCACCGTGATCTCGACGCCCACAACAACTCCAGTTCTCGTACGGAAAAGCCGGCTTGTGACGGCACTCACAGGCCGGTCTCACCGAAGGATACGGGGCGACGAACATTTGCGTCGGGGTGAGCGCGGACCGGGAGCAAAGGAGGCGCCCCGCAGCAGCGGGACGCCTCCTTCGAACGAGCAAGAACTACTTGACGGTGACCGTCGCGCCAGCGGCCTCGAGGGCAGCCTTCGCCTTCTCGGCAGCGTCCTTGGCGACCTTCTCGAGGATCGGCTTGGGGGCGCCGTCCACGAGGTCCTTGGCCTCCTTGAGACCGAGCGACGTGAGCGTCCGGACCTCCTTGATGACCTGGATCTTCTTGTCGCCAGCAGCCTCGAGGATGACGTCGAACTCGTCCTGGTCCTCGGCCGCAGCGTCGCCACCGGCGCCGCCACCGGCCGCGGGCGCGGCGGCAACGGCAACGGGGGCAGCGGCGGTGACGCCGAAGGTCTCCTCGAACTGCTTCACGAACTCAGAGAGCTCGATCAGCGTCATCTCCTTGAACTGCTCAAGAAGGTCGTCGGTGCTGAGCTTCGCCATGGTGGTGCTCCTTGGGTGTGTGCCGGTCTCCGGCTTTGCGGGGTGGGGTGGGTCGGCCGGAGCCGGTCAGTCGTTGGTGCTTGTCTCGGTGCTGTCGGTGCTGTCGGTGCTGTCCGTGCTGTCGGTGCTGGCCGTGCTCGAATCGGCCTCGGTCGCTTCCGCGACAGGGGCGTCGTCCGTGCTGGTCTCGTGAGCCGCCTCGTCCGTGGCGACCTCGGCCGTGGCGACCTCGGCCGCGGGCTCCTCGACGGGCGCGGGCGTGCCTGCGCCGCCGGCGAGCACGCTCGGGTCGGCCTCGGCCTTGGCCTGCAGCGCGCCGACGAGGCGGGCAGCCTGGGCCAGCGGAGCGTTGAGCAGGTACACGGCCTGGGACAGCGAGGCCAGCATCGCGCCGGCCAGCTTGCCCAGCAGCACCTCGCGGGACTCGAGGTCGGCCAGCTTGCGGATCTCCTCAGCGGACATGGACTTGCCGTCCATGACGCCGCCCTTGACCACGAGGGCCGGGTTGGCCTTACCGAAGTCACGCAAGCCCTTGGCCGCCTCGACCGGGTCGCCGTGCACGAAGGCAACGGCGGTCGGGCCGCTGAGCAGCGCGTCGAGGTCGGTGAGCCCGGCGGCCTTCGCCGCGGGCTTGGTCAGCGTGTTCTTGGAGACGGCATACGACGTCGAGGAACCCATCGCGCGCCGCAGGTCCTGGAGCTGCTTGACGGTGAGCCCGCGGTACTCCGTCAGCACTGCAGCCGTCGAGGTCCGGAAAGACTCCGCCAGCTGCGCGACGACGTCCGCCTTCTCCGGGTGGACGGTGGCCCGCTTGTGCGTGACCGGGCTGTCGGTAGCCATGTGTCTGCTCTCTCCTGCGGTGATCGTTCGGCGAGTCGGTGTCGGGTGGATCTGGCGAGCTCGGTTCGGGAAAGCACAACGCCCCGGGCGCAGGTGCGCCACGGGGCGTCAGTCCCGGACCCTGCGTGCGGTCCGTGGTCTGTCCGTGATCACCTGCGCAGGCCACCCGCGGAGCGGGATCTTCGACCCCGCGCCATCGCGAACGACGAGCAGGGTGACCGAGCGGTCTTGGGCGTGGAGGAGCCTAGCAGCAGATCAGCCCGACGCTCCCGGAGCGGCATCGCTGCCGTCCTCGAGCAGGTTGCGGGTGCGGTTGGCGTCA
>JBKJLP010000143.1:0-4470 GCA_046596735.1 Mycobacteriales bacterium
GATCGGCGACCTGGGGATGCAGTTCATGGCCGACCCGCTGACTCGCGAGGCCGGCAAGCAGCTCGGCTTGCGCAGTCGTCCCCTCTACCACCTGGGGCGTGGTGGAGCGCTCGGTGATGTCCCTGTCGAGGTCGTCATCGCAGCCTTTGCGTTCTTCCCGCCGCAGGTCGTCACCGAGCACTGGAACGCGGCGCTCGGGGTGATGGACGGCCCGGAGTGCGCGAGGGCCTACGCCGGCATGTGCAACGACTGGGGCCGTCGCGCCTTCACCGGCCAACCTGGTATCGGCCGGGCTGACGAGCTGCTCGGCACCGTCATCGCCAACGCCCAGAGCGCCGGTCTGCCGCTCTTCGCCGGCTGGCGCCAGGTCGTCCTGCCCGACGACGTGCCCGGGCGTCTCGCGCAGCGCGTCCACGTGATGCGCGAGCATCGGGGCGCCGTGCACGTCGCCGCCGTCGCCGCCGTGGGCATGGACCCGCTGGCCGCCGTGGTGGCCGGCACCTACGGCGTGGCGAATGCGACGTTCTTCGAGTGGCCAGAGCCGTTCCCGGATCCGGATCTGCACCGCGAAGCCTGGGCTGCCGCGGAGGCACTCACCGCTGCGGCCGCGAGCTCGCCGTACGACGTCTTGACGGACGCGGAGTGCGATGAGCTCGTCGCCCTGCTCGAGGGCTTGCACGCCACGGTTCTCGGGTGACCGCGAGAAACTGCCACGACAGCGTTGGGCCCGCCGTGTCACGCTGGACCCGATGACCAAACCTGCTGCTTCCCGCTCCCGACGCTCGTCCGCCGGCGATGCCGCCATCCCGCTCGACGACAGCCTGCTGCCCGACGACGTCGAGGGCTTTCACTCCGCGCAGGGTGAAGGCCTCGATCTCGAGGAGCGCCAGGCTCTGCGCCGCATCCCCGGCCTGCGTACCGACCTCGAGGACATCACCGAGGTCGAGTACCGCGCATTGCGGCTCGAGCGGGTGGTGCTCATCGGCGTGTGGACGGAAGGCAACTCCACCGACGCCGAGAACTCTCTACGCGAACTTGCCGCCCTCGCCGAGACCGCGGGAGCCGAGGTACTCGACGGACTGATTCAGCGGCGCCAGAAGCCCGATCCGGGCACTTTCGTCGGCTCCGGCAAGGCTAAGGAACTGCGTGACGTCGTCGTGGAGACCGGCGCTGACACCGTCATCGTCGACGGCGAGCTCTCGCCCGGTCAGCTGCGTCAGCTCGAGGAAATCGTCAAGGTCAAAGTCATCGACCGGACGTGGCTGATCCTGGACATCTTTGCCCAGCACGCCTCCTCGCGAGAGGGCAAGGCGCAGGTCGAGCTCGCTCAGATGACCTACATGCTGCCGCGCCTGCGTGGTTGGGGTGAATCGCTGTCGCGCCAAGGTGGTGGAGCCGGCGGATCAGGTGGTGGCGTCGGCACCCGCGGTCCCGGTGAGACCAAGATCGAGACCGACCGGCGCCGGATCCGCGCCCGCAAGTCCAAGCTCGCCGCCGAGATCAAACTGATGAAAACCGCACGTGACACCAAGCGCCAAGAACGCGAACGCCACAACGTGCCGTCGGTCGCCATCGCGGGCTACACCAACGCCGGAAAGTCCTCGCTGCTCAACCGCCTCACCGGCGCCGGCGTCCTCGTGGAGAACGCGCTGTTCGCGACCCTGGACCCGACCGTACGACGAGCCAAGACGCCTACCGGCCGCGACTTCACCGTCGTTGACACCGTCGGCTTCGTCCGCCACCTGCCGCACCAGCTCATCGAAGCGTTCCGCTCGACGCTGGAGGAGGTGCAGTTCGCCGATCTCATCCTGCACGTCGTCGACGGTGCGCACCCGGACCCAGAGTCGCAACTGACCGCTGTCCGGGCGGTCTTTGCCGACATCGATGCGGGCGAGATCCCCGAGATCGTGGTCATTAACAAAAGCGACATCGCCGACCCGATGGTGCTCGGTCGGCTGCAGCGGCGCGAAAAGCACTGCGTCCTCGTGTCAGCCAAGACCGGTGCAGGGCTCAGCGACCTGCTCGACCTGCTCGAGACCGAGGTCCCGCACGCCGAGATGCTGGTGCATGTCGTGCTGCCCTACGCCGAGGGCTCGCTCGTCTCGCGGGTGCACTCCGAGGGCGAGGTTCTGCGCGAGGAGCACCTGGACACCGGCACGGAGCTGTCGGCGCGGGTCAAGCCCGGCCTCGCCGCCGAGCTTTCGCCGTACGCCGTGGTCTGACTTAGCTGTCGTCGCGGTCCGAGCGGTCGGTCTGCGGAGCGGGTGACTGCGTGCTGTCGTCGCCGGAGTCGTTGTCCGCGGGCTTGGGCTTGGCCGAGGACTCCTCGGCGCGCTCCTGCCCTGCGGGCTTGGGCGATCCGTCGCGGTCGTTGCCGGTCTCCTGGAGATCGGAGTCGTCGCGGCGGTCGCCGTCTTGACGGGTGTCCGTACGACCGTCGCTGTCGCGGCCCTCGCTGCGATCGGCTGGTCGATTGCTGTCAGCGTCGTCGCTGGGGGTGCGCGAAACCGGTCCCTGCGGGGCCTGATTCGGCGCCTGGGGGGCAGGCCGGGCGGCCGGCGGACGGGGGATGGTCAGCGGGGTCACGGCCTCAACCACGTCGGCGACCGCGGTCTGGACGGGGGCGGGCAAGCTGTTGGTGGAGGCAGCACCGAGCACGAGTCCGGTCAGCGCCAGACCACCGAGCGCGGTCTGCAGGGGCAAGCCCCAACTCACCGCACTGGCGAACCGTCGACGGCGGGCGGGAGGCGCGGACGGGGCAGCGCCGGCGGGAATCCCGACTTCGAGCATGGCGGCCAGTTGCGCGCTGGGCTGGGGCGGCGACGCCGGCTCGAACGTCTGCATCTGTGCGACGAACGCTCCCAACAACTCCTCGCCGACCACGGGGTGGCCGGACAGCAGCGCGTCGGCGGTCCGGTCGTCCAGCGGTGCGCGGCGGGGGGTCACACCTGCGTCATCGTCGGAAGGGCTCACAGGGTTACTCCCTCGGTGTCGTCGGTGGAGCCCTGCTGCTCAAGGGTTCTGCGTAGTGCAAGCAGACCTCGTCGTTGCAGCTGCTTGACCGCTCCCTCGCTCTTGCCGAGGGCTTCGGCGACCTGCTCGACGGTGAGGTCACCCAGAATCCGCAACACCAGGACATCGCGCTGATCGGGGCCCAAGGTGTCCAGGATCCGTCGGACGCGGTCGGTCTGCACCCGGGTCACGGCGTCATCCTCCGCGGAGGGGGACAGGCGCCGATCCGCCTCCGCGTCGTACGGGATTGTCGGCTCGCGTCGGCTGCGCTTGCGTAGATCGTCGACCAGGCGGGCATGGGCGACCGAGAAGGTGAACGTCCGCAGCCCAGCGGCGCCGCCGGTGACCGTCGCGAGGCGGGGGAGGACGGCGAGGAACACCTCGCTGGTGAGGTCTTCAGGCTCGGCCGCGCCGCGCGCCCGCAGGTAGCCCAGAACGGCCGGCGAGAGCTGGTCGTAGACAGCGCGAAGCGCCCAGGCCTGTCCGGCCTGGGCGGCGACGAGGACGTCGTCCAGTTGCTGGCTGCCCATGACTGCCTAGAGGAACGACGAAGGGACGGCCCACGTGTGTGGGCCGTCCCCGCATCATGCCTGCTCGATCAGCTGTCGTCGCTGTCGCTGTCGCTGTCGTCGTTGCTGTCGCTGTGTCCGGCGTCGCGGCTCTTGCCGTGGTCGCCCTGGGTCCCCGGGGTGCTCCGCGCCTCGTCCTGGTCGTCCTGGTCGGCGTCGTTCTCGGTGACGTCGTTGTCGTTGTCCGTCACGTCCGTACGGTCCTTCAACTGACCAAGGTGGCGACCGCAGTCTGCGTGGCCGTCGTTGTTGGCGTCGCCCCGGGCGACCCGCTCGCCGTCGGTGCCCTCGGCGTCGTTGGTGCCGTCGACGTCGTTATCGGTGCCCTCGGCGGCGTTGCTGCCCTCGGCATCCTCGCTCTTCGCGGGGCAGGTCTTGTCGCCCTTGTCCTTCTTGTGCTCGCCGATCTTGGCGGTCGCCGTGTCGGAGCGCTGGGCCGTGCCGTTGAGCGCCGCCTGAATCTCGGCTTCGGTCGCCCGGTTGGTGCCTTGGTCGGTCGTGGTGGTGACGGCAGAGTCGTGTGAGACCAACGAGGGCGTGAGTGCGACGCCGGCGGCGCCGACCGCTCCGAGGGCCACGACGGCGGCTCCACCGACGACCAGCGCCTTGGTGGCCAGTCCTGCGGTGGTGAGCTTGCCGGTGATCCGGTGGAACAGGTCCATGGTCGTGCCTTCCGTTGGGCGGTTGCGTCACTGCCGTCATCGACGGCAGCCCCGACAGGGTTACGCCCCGAGGAAAGTCCGTTCAGATCTTGCGCAGGACCGTCACGACGCGACCCAGGATCGTGGCCTCGTCGCCGGGGATCGGCGCGTAGTTGGGGTTGTGCGGCAGCAGCCACACGTGCCCGTCGCGCTTCTTGTAGGTCTTGACCGTCGCCTCGCCGTCGATC
>JBKJLP010000162.1:0-4382 GCA_046596735.1 Mycobacteriales bacterium
GTGTGGATCTCCTTGCCGCGTACGGAGTAGACGAGCTCGTCACCGGAGTACTCCTGCACGCGGGCGGGCCAGGCTGCTAAGGCGCTCTCCACCGAGGGGTCCAGGGTCACGGCAGCGGACAGGGCGTCGAGCTCGCTCGCGTCCTGAACCAGGTCGCGGGCGGTCTGCAGGTGCTGGCGGCGACGGGCCAGCGCGGCCTGCTTCGTCGTCGTGGCGTGATAGCCGCGGACGGCCTCGCTGATCTCGGCCAGGTAGCGCTCGCGGGCGGCCGGCAGCACGCTGGTCAGACCCGTGGAAGCCTTCGTGGCGACGACCGGCAGGATCCCGGTGCCCGCCTGCAGGCCGGCCTCGACGAGTAGTCCGCGCAGGTGTTGGTAGAGCGCCGTGACGCCGTCGTCGTTGAACCGTGCCGCGGAGGTGCCGAAGACGGGCATGTCTTCCCACTTGGCGCCAAAGGCTTCACGGTTGCGGACCATCTGGCGGGCGACGTCGCGGCGTGCATCCTCCGCGCCGCGGCGCTCGTACTTATTGATCGCCACGACGTCCGCCGCGTCGAGCATGTCGATTTTCTCCAACTGCGAGGCCGCGCCGTACTCCGGCGTCATGACGTAGAGCGACACGTCGGCGTGCTCGCTGACGCTGGCGTCGCCCTGGCCGATTCCTGGCGTCTCGATGACGACGAGGTCGAAGTCAGCGGCCTTGCAGGCGGCGAGCACGTCGTTCAGATGAGGCGGCAGCGGAGTGCCGGTGGTTCGGGTGGCCATCGATCGGAAGTAGATGCGGTCGCCGGCCAGGGAGTTCATCCGGATCCGGTCGCCGAGCAGCGCGCCGCCGCCCTTGCGACGGGTGGGGTCGATCGCGATCACGGCGATGCGTAGCTTGTCTTCCTGGTCCAACCGGAACCGGCGCAGCAATTCATCGGTGAGGCTGGACTTGCCGGAGCCACCCGTGCCGGTGATCCCGAGGACGGGGACCGCGCGAGCCCGCTTGCCTACGGCGGCGGCGAGTTCGGGGGAGCGACCGTCCTCCAGGACGGTGATGGCCCGGGCAAGGGCGGCGGTGTTGCCGGCGAACAGCGGGTCGAGTGCCGGCGCCTCCGCGGCCAGGTCGACATCGCAAGACTGCACCAGCGTGTTGATCATCCCGGCCAGACCAAGTCGCTGACCGTCTTCCGGGGCGAAGATCGTGACGCCGCGGGTCTTGAGCAGCGCTATTTCCTCCGGGACGATGACGCCGCCGCCACCACCGAAGACCCGGACGTGGCCGGCACCGACCTCGCGCAGCCGCTCGACGAGGTACGTGAAGTACTCCACATGCCCGCCCTGGTAGGAGCTGACGGCGATGCCCTGGGCGTCCTCCTGAAGCGCGGCAGCGACCACCGCGTCGACGCTGCGGTCGTGGCCGAGGTGCACGACCTCCACGCCCTGGCTCTGCAAGACCCGCCGCATGATGTTGATGGCGGCGTCGTGCCCGTCGAACAGGCTGGCCGCGGTCACAAAGCGCACGTGGTGCGCGGGCTTGTGCAGGGCCGGAGCGGTCGGCTGGGTCACGGTGGACACTCCCGTAGGAAAGTACGAGGACGTCCTCGTATCTTCCGGTGACGGTACGCGCCGGGCGCCGGTGTGACCAGTGACGCAGGCCACGTACTGCGTGGCAGGGGAAGTTCTCGGGCACTAAGTGGTTGAACGTAGAACGAACCCCCTGACCCTGGAGTGCGCCATGACCGACCTTTTCGCGCCGTACCAACTCGGCCCGTTCACCCTGCCCAACCGACTGGTGATGGCGCCGCTGACCCGCAACCGCGCCGGTGCCGGCGAGGCCCCGACTGAGCTCGCCGCGCAGTACTACGCGCAGCGCGCGACCGCCGGTCTGATCATCAGCGAGGGCACCCAGCCCAGTGCTGTCGGCCAGGGCTATCCGCACACGCCGGGGCTGCATAGCGAGGAGCAGGTCGCGGGTTGGCGGTTGGTCGCTGATGCCGTGCACGCCAAGGGCGGCACGATCGTCGCCCAGCTCATGCACGTGGGTCGTATCAGCCATCCGTCCCTGATCGGTCAGCGGCCCGTCGCCCCGTCCGCGATCCGACCGGCGGGCGAGGTCTACACCGAGCAGGGCATGCAGCCTTTCGAGGAGCCGCGGGCCTACGAGACCGCTGAGCTGCCCGGCGTGATCGAGGAGTTCGTCACCGCAGCCCGCAACGCGATCGCCGCCGGTCTGGACGGCGTCGAACTGCACGCAGCCAACGGCTACCTGCTGCAGCAGTTTCTGTCCGACAGCACCAACCAGCGCACCGACACCTACGGCGGCTCCCCGGTCAACCGGGCCCGCTTCGTGATCGAGGTCGCCACTGCTGTGGCGGAGGCGATCGGTCCGGACCGCGTCGGCATCCGCATCTCGCCGGCTGGCACCTTTAACGACATTGCTGAGACGGAAACCGAGGCGACGTACACCGCTCTGCTCGACGGGTTAGCGCCGCTCGGGCTGCTCTACCTGCACGTCCTCGAGGGCAGCGACACGGACTTTCACGTCGGGCTGCGCAAGCAGTGGGAGGGCACGTTCATCTTCAACACCGGCTTCGCCGGTCCCTCGGACCTCGCTACGGCTCAGGCGTCGGTGGACAGCGATCAGAGTGACCTGTTCTGCATCGGCCGTGGCTTTATCGCCAACCCTGATCTCGTCGAGCGGCTGCGCACCGGCGCCGACCTGAACGAGCCAGACTCCGCCACCTTCTACGCCGGTGGTGACAAGGGCTACACCGACTACCCGGCCCTGTCTGCGTGAGCGGCGCAACCGCTAGCGTCGGAGCATGCAGCCGGTGCAGGTACGACGGGCGCGCACCGCAGACGTGATCGCTGTGCGGCGGCTCGTCGACATCTACACCGACGACCGACGTCTGCTGTCGAAGGCGACCGTCGTTCTGTACGAGGACGTGACTGAGTTCTTCGTCGCGGTTAACGGCGATGAGGTCGTGGGCTGCGGCGCCCTGCACGTGATGTGGGAGGACCTTGCCGAAGTGCGCACCGTGGCGGTCGATCCCGAGCGACACGGACAGGGGATCGGCAGCGCGCTGCTGGCGCGGCTGCGTGAAGCGGCGAGGGACCTCGGCGTGACCCGGGTCTTCTGCCTCACGTTCGAGCCAGCGTTCTTCGCGCGACACGGCTTCGAGGTCGTCGAGGAGGTCGCGGTCGACCCCCTCGTGGCCAACGAGCTCCTGCAGTCACCCGACGAGGGAGTCGCGGAGTTCCTCGACCTTGCCAGGGTGAAGCCCAACACCCTGGGCAACACCCGGATGCTGCTGCGCCTGTGACGAGCGAGTCCGTCGAGACAAGCCCGACCGTCGCCGAGGCGGCTGCTGGGATCCCCGGTGCCGGCCTGGGCAGCGGGACTCCCGATCGGCGACGTGGGTTGCTTGTGCTCTTGGGCTGCCTGACCGGCCTGACTCCACTGGCCGTCGACATGTATCTCCCGGCCCTGCCATCCCTGACCCGTGACCTTCAGACGACCAACAGCGCGGCGCAACTCACCTTGGCGGCTCTGCTGCTCGGGCTCGCCAGCGGACAACTGCTGGCCGGTCCGCTCAGCGACCGGCTGGGGCGGCGGCCGCCGGTGCTCGCTGGGCTCGGGTTGTTTGCGTTGGCCTCGCTCGGCTGCGCGTTCGCCCCCAGCATCGGTGCGCTGATCGGGCTCAGGTTCCTCCAGGGTTTCACCGGAGCTGCCGCGGTCGTCGTCGCCCGGGCGGTCGTTCGCGATCTCTACGCCGGGGTGGGGGCAGCGCGCGCTTTCGCCTCTCTGATGCTGGTGATGGGCGCAGCCCCGGTCCTGGCGCCGGTGATCGGCGCACAGGTTCTGCGGGCGACCAGTTGGCGCGGGATCTTCGTGGTCCTGTCCTTCGCCGGGTTGGTGCTCTTGGTCGTCTGCTGGCGGGCGCTACCCGAGACGCTCGCCCAGGAAAACCGGCACGACGGTGGACTGCGGTCAACCTTGGGCATCTTCGCGATGCTGCTGCGCGACCGGAGGTTCCTCCTGCCGACGCTGGCAGGGGCGGCCGGTTTCGCGGCAATGTTCGCCTACATCGCAGGGTCTCCGTACGTCCTGCAGGAGATTCACGGGCTCTCGCCGCAGGAGTACAGCCTGGTCTTCGGATCCAACGCCGTACTTCTCATCGCTCTGAGCCAGGTCAGCGGCCGCGTGGTGCATCGGACAGGTCCGGCGCGGCTGCTGCTTGCCGGAGCCTGTCTGAGCACGACCGGTGCGGTGCTCCTGGTCCTGACCGCCGAGTTGGACCTTGGCTTTCCGCTGGTGCTGCTCGGGCTGCTGCTGGTCGTCGGGGCGGTCGGCTTCACCGCTCCCAATGCGACGGCCCTGGCGCTGGCCCACCACGG
>JBKJLP010000119.1:0-2777 GCA_046596735.1 Mycobacteriales bacterium
CGGCAAGGGCGGGGTAGGCAAGACGACAACGGCTGCTGCGACGGCCGTCCTCGCAGCATCACGCGGGCTGAAGACGCTGGTCCTGTCGACCGATCCGGCGCACTCGTTGGCCGATGCGCTCGGGTTGCCACTCGGCCCCGAGCCGACGTTCGTCGACACCGGACTCGACGGGATGCAGGTCGACAGCCAGGGCGCGTTCGAGCGGTCATGGAGTGAGATCCAGGGCTATCTGCGCGCGGTTCTCGAACGCGCCGGGGTCGATGCCCTGCAGGCCGATGAGCTCACCGTCCTGCCGGGCGCGGAGGAGATCCTCGCGCTGCTCGAGCTGCGCCAACAGGCTGCCTCCGGCCGCTACGACCTGATCGTCGTCGACTGCGCCCCCACCGGGGAGACACTCCGCCTCCTGGCTCTCCCAGAAGCCCTTCGCTGGTACGTCGAAAAGGTCTTCCCCGCCCATCGGCGGGCGCTGCGGGCCGTCCGGCCGTTGTTGTCGCGGGTCACCGAGGTGCCCGACCTGGGCGTCTTGGACGCGGTGGCACGGCTGCACCGGGAGCTGTGCGACGTCCACGACCTGCTCACCGCGACCACGACCTCCGTGCGGCTGGTGCTCACCCCCGAGGCCGTCGTCGTGGCTGAGGCCCGTCGGACACTCACGTCGCTGGCGCTCTACGGCTACCGAGTGGACGGGCTGGTGGCCAACCGCGTCCTCCCGCCTTCAGCCGACCCGTGGGTCACCGGCTGGGTCGAGGCTCAGCGCCTGCAGCTCGCCGAGGTCCGCGCGGACGCCGCCCCCTTGCCGGTGCGGGAAAGCCCGTACGCCGCCGGCGAACCCGTGGGACTCGACGCGCTCTTGGCGCTGGCTGCTGAGCTCTATGGCGACACCGACCCCACTGAGGTCGCCGCGACCGCAGAGCTGATGACCGTCAGCCGAGACGGCACCGGGTTCTTGCTGTCGCTTTCGCTGCCGCTCGCCCGGCTCGAGGACCTTGATCTGTCGCGCAGCGCCGACGACCTGGTGATCACCGTTGCCGGTCACCGTCGCCTGCTGGCCCTTCCGAGTGCGCTGCGGCGTTGCGACGTGGCGGGCGCCAAGCTCAAGGACAGCAGGCTCATGATCCGCTTCGTGCCCGACCCTGCCCAATGGAGGACCACGTGAGCGAGCCGATCGGCACGCTGGCTGAGGAGGCCGCCAAGCTCCTGACCGCGGCCCAGGAATGGGCGCGGGGGCGCTTCGACGGCGAGCACCCGACGGACTGCCAGCTCTGCCCGATCTGCCAGGCGATCGGTGCGCTCCGGCAGGTCAAGCCCGAGGCGGTCGAGCACGTGGCCGCTCTCGCAGCTTCCTTCGCCGCGGCCTTGCGCTCGTCTGTGGCGACACCTCCAGGTGCCGAGCCTGTTCGGGTTCAGCACATCGACGTCGACGAGGGCTGACGTGCTGGCGATCGGCGTCGATATCGGCGGGACCAAGGTGGCTGCCGGCGTGGTCGACGACGAGGGCCGAATCCTGGCCCGCACCCGCAGGGACACGCCTTCCGCGTCGGCCAAACAAGTGGAGGAGACGATCGCCGAGGTCGTCGCCGAGCTCCGGAGTCAGCATGATGTGACCGTCGTCGGCATCGGTGCCGCGGGCTATATCGACGCCGAACGCGAGCGAGTGGTCTTTGCGCCCAACCTGGCGTGGCGGGACGAGCCGCTTCGCGCCGAGGTCGCACGACTGGTCGGTCTCCCGGTGGTCATCGAGAACGACGCCAATGCGGCGGCCTGGGCGGAGTACCGGTTCGGCGCGGGCGCCGGACAGGCCAACCTGGTGTGCTTCACCGTGGGAACCGGGATCGGCGGGGGCGTGGTGCTTGACGGTGCGCTCTATCGCGGGGGCTTCGGCATGGGCGCTGAGTTCGGTCACCTGCAGCTGGTCCCCGGCGGTCGGCGCTGTGGCTGCGGACAGCGGGGCTGCTTCGAGCAGTACTGCTCTGGGCGAGCGCTGCTGCGAGCGGCCCGGGAGATCGCGGACGTACAGAAGGACTGGGGCGCTCGGCTGCTTGAGCTCGGCGGCGGCACGCCGGAAGGCATCGAGTCGCGAGACGTGACCACCGCGGCGCTGGAAGGCGACGCGGCGGCACTGGCCTGCTTCCAGGACGTCGGTGATGCCCTGGGCCAGGGGCTGGCGATCGTCACTGCCGTCCTGGATCCGGGGCTGATCGTCATCGGCGGTGGGCTGGCGGAGTCCGGAGAGCTGCTGCTCGGACCGGCACGCGCGGCGTTCGAGGCGCGGGTCACCGGTGCGGGTCACCGGCCGCAAACCCCCGTGGTGGCAGCGCAGTTCGGCAATGACGCCGGCCTGATCGGCGCCGCTGACCTAGCCCGACTCGGCTGATGCGGTTGCTGGCGTACTCATGCGGCCGAGGGTGGCGGATGCGGTTGAGGGTCGGCTCCCGCCCCTCCCTAGCGCCACGCCGAGGGGCGCAAGCCGACCCTCAAACGGTGCTGGCAGGGGCGAGGCGTGATGCGCCGGTGACCTCTCCACATGCGCTCGTAGGGCTGGTGCGCTGATGGGGCTGGTGGCCTGATGCGACTGGTCATCGCGCTGGGCGGCAATGCGCTGTCGCCGGCTGGCGACGATGGTTCGATCGGCCAGCTGCGCACGGTGCTGATCGCCACGGCTGAGCCGCTTGCGGAACTGGTCTGCGCCGGCCACTCCCTGGTCCTCACCCATGGCAACGGCCCTCAGGTCGGCCGGCTGCTGCTGCAGCAGGAGCTAGCCAGTCGCCAGGTCCCGC
>JBKJLP010000127.1:0-2803 GCA_046596735.1 Mycobacteriales bacterium
CGCACGTCGGCCTCGACGCGCACGCAAACCGCCGTGCACCTGACCGACGTGATCACGGGTGCATTCTCGGCCATCGTGGCCTCGCTGGGGCTGTCGGCGAGCTACCTGCACGAGCACTGGAAGACGATTGAGCTGGGCCTCTTGACCTGGATCGAGGAGGGCACGCTGTCCGAGGTGAGTCTGGAGTTCGGAGATCCCTCCGCGCCGGTTGCGATCTTCGCGATCCCGCTGCAATATCGCCTCACCGGGGTCGGCGACGCCGAGTTCGTGGCCAGCCGCGCTCGGCTGGCCCGGCTTACCGCCAAGATCGAAACCGTGCCGGCCGGCACCGGCTATCGGGTGGTCGCCAGCCACAGCGGGCCCCACGCTGGCGTGGACGGCTGGAGCACGACGACGCGCGCATCACGGGCGGGCCTGTCGTCCTACAACCTTGGGTCGCTGGGCTCCGGTCCTGACGCTTCGGCGTCCATGAACTACCTGTCGCGGAGGGCGTGATGGGCTACATGGACGATGCCTGGGCGGGTCTGCGTCGCACGCTCGAGATCACCGCCACCGAGCAGAAGCAGGCCATCCGCCGCCACACCGAGATCCGCGAACACCTGCGCTCGCGTCTGGCGCTGCGAACTGACTTCCTCACTGGCTCCTATGCCCGCCACACAAAGACGAAGAAGCTGAAGGACGTCGACATCTTCTGCGTCATCGATCCAGACGGCGAGAACGCCAACCTGCGTGATATGAGCGCCTATGGCGCGCTCGGCGAGCTTCAGCGACTCCTGGCCGTGAAGTGGCCGGCGGTGAGCATTGGCCGGCGGGCGTGCACGATCGACTTCGGGCCAGACCAAGAGGTCACCTCGTTCGACGTGGTGTTGGCCTTCGATCGAGTCAAGGGCGGCTTCGAGCTGCCCGACACCACCACGGGTGGGTGGATCGCATCGGACCCCACCGTGCACGCTGACCGGGCCACGGCCAAGAACAACGCGTGCGACGAGAAGTGGAAGCCGTTCGTAAAGATGGTCAAGGGCTGGAACCGCGAATGGGACAGGCCAGTGCGCCCGTCGTTCCTCCTGGAGGTCATGGCGCTCGATCTGGTCCGCGAGCCGTTCGGCGCCTGGGGCGATGAGCTCGTCACCTTCTTTGCCAACGCCGCCGACCGTATCGGAGACTCCTGGCCCGATCCCGCGGGTCTCGGGCCCGATGTCAACTCGTCGATGACTTCAACCGAGGCGGCGTTCGCCGCCACAAAGCTGCGGGAGGCCCAGGCGGTGGCCGAGCGCGCCGCCGACTTGGCCGACGCTGGTGAGGAGAAGGCGGCAGTCGACGAGTACAAGAAGCTCTTTGGCCGGCGCATGCCGTATCCGAGCACCGCGTGATGGCCAAACCGGTCTTCCTGTCCTACTCGTGGACCGACGAGGCGCTGGCCGACCGCCTGGAGGCGCAGCTTCGGCTGCGCGGCGTCCCAGTGTGGCGCGACCGGCGCGGCATGCGCTGGGGTGCCTACAGCGAGCAGGTCGTGCTCGACGCGATCGAGCAATTGTGTAGTGGCTTCGTGCTGCTGCTCACCGACGCGGTAATGGAGTCGGACTTCATCTTGAACATCGAGCTGCCCGCCATGAACCGGCGGCGCAGCGCCGACGCCGGATTCTTTGCGGGGGTGGTGCTCGCGCGCGATCTGGACATCCCCGAGGCGGCCGTTCAGCTGCGCGAGGCCTGCGGCGTCGAGCTCAGCAGTGCCCTCGGCTCGCGCCTCAACGATGGGGGCTCCGACGCCGGTCTGCGGGAAGCCGCGGGGAGCGTGCTGCGTAGCTACCTGCGCAGCGTCTGGCAGGACGGCACGACACCCGACGCGCGACTCGAGACCCGCAGCGCGGTTCCTGAGGACGACCCCGCGTTGCTGCACCTCTCCTGGTCGCCGCCACTGGGCGCAGACGTGCATGAAGTCGGCGAGCACGTCTGGGACGAGCAACTGCTGCCAGCGCTGGCCGATCTGCGCGATGCCCTGGAAGCGACCGGCACCGCGCGCACGCTTGTCCTGAGCGGGCGCCCACACCTGTCGGCCGCCTTGGCATTCGGCTACGAGTTTCGCGCGCCCACGGGCTGGACGCTCTCGCTGGCGCAGGATGGCTTGAGCGTGCAGACCACTCGAGTAAGTCCCGACCCCGGCGATTGGACGCTGGTCCGCCATCCCATCCCATCAGCTGAGGATCACCGGCTCGTGCTCTGCTTGCACGCCACCAAGGACGTCGCGCGCGCCATGCAGGAGCACTGCCGCAGCCTGCCGCCCGCGCGGCTCGAGGTCCATGTGAGGCCTCCCGGCCAGCCCGGTCACGCCAGCGTTCAGGCCGACGAGCTGAACGCCCTTTGCGCCGCCATCGAGACACACATCGCCGACGCGCGCACCCGACACGGCGTGGAGGAGACCCACCTGTACATCGCGTGTCCGTGGGCGATGGCCGCCACGCTGGGCTGGCACCTTTCCTCCGTGGGACGGATCGTCTCTCACGAGGCCGACGTACAGCGCTTGAGCTATAGGGCCGCGTGCACGTTGACGTGAGCTTCGATCGTCGCACCGTCCGGCTGGAGCCGTAGCTTCGCCGCAGATGTCTTTGGCGCTTGCGGAGATCAACACTCCCATCTCGGGCGAGCTCGAGCAAGAGCTTGGTTGCCAGGCGGAGCTGCTCAATCAGCGCATCGCCAGTGGTCGCGAGCGGCTGAGTGCGCTCGAAGACTTGGTCGACGCCCTGCGCAACCAGCTGGAGTCCGACGAGCGCATGCTGCAGCAGCTCGAAGGCCTGCTCGGCTCCTG
>JBKJLP010000278.1:0-3600 GCA_046596735.1 Mycobacteriales bacterium
GCCGCCGCCGAGCCGACCCATCGCGATGACGGCGAAGCGGATCGGCACCGGCCCGCGCCGCTCGGCCTCCACCTTGCGGAAGGCGACCTGTAGGGCCGCCGCCACCGTGGCGGCGGCGACGTCGGCTAGTGCGCGCCCCACGTCAGGCGGCTCAAGCAAACCGAGCAGATCGGCGCAGGCGATGCGGAGAAGCTCCTGGCGGCGTAGGCCACGCACGGCCGACACGGAGGCCTCCCACTCGTCGCGGCGGCGAGCGACCGCGATGAAGGACTGTTCGAGCGAGGCACGCTGCCGTGGCACGAGCCCGTCGACACTGCCCAACATGCGCACTGCCTCGGGGGCGCGCGCGAGCAGATCAGCGACGTAGCGCGAACTCGCCAGCAACCGCGCCAACCGCTCGGCCACCGTCCCCTCGTCGCGCAACAGCCGCAGGTACCACGGGGTCGAGCCGAGGGCGTCGGAAACCTGTCGGAACGACAGCAGACCTGCGTCCGGATCAGCCGCATCAGCGAACCAACCGAGCATCGCCGGCAGCAACGTCTGCTGAATGGCCGCGCGCCGGGAGACACCTTCCGTGAGGGCCTGCAGGTGGCGCAGGGCGGCCGCTGGTGCGGCGAAGCCGAGCAACGCCAGCCGGGCTTGGGCTGCCTCCGGCGAGAGCCTGGCCTCGATCCGGCTGGCGTCCGCAGGCAACCGAGCCACGGCGGTCAGCAGCGGTCGGTAGAACAGCTTCTCGTGTAGCCGACGGACCTCGCGACCAAAGCCAGCCCGCTCGCGGTGGAACGTCTGCACGGCCTCCTTGCGGTAGCCCAGCGCCCGAGCGATCCGGCGTAACCCGACCTCGTCGTCGGCGGCGGGCAGCAGGTGCGTCCGGCGGAGCTTGTACAGCTGGAGGCTGTGCTCGGCCGACCGCAGCCAGCGGTAGGCCTCACTGAGATGTCGCGCGTCCTCGCGACCGACGTAGCCGCCGGCGGCCAGTTGTTCCAACGCCACCAACGTGGTGCCGCTTCGTACGGTCACATCGGCGCGGCCGTGCACGAGCTGCAGCAGTTGGACGGCGAACTCGACGTCCCGCAGCCCACCGGGGCCGAGCTTGACCTCGCGCTGCGCCTCGTCCCCGGTGAGGGTCGACTCCACCCGCTGGCGCATGGCCTGTACGTCAGCGACGAAGCCGTCGCGCGCGGACGCCTCCCACACCAGCGGCGAGATCGCCTCGATGTAGGCCACACCGAGCGCGATGTCACCGCACAGCGGTCGGGCCTTGAGTAGCGCCTGGAACTCCCAGGTGCGGGCCCAGCGCCGGTAGTAGGCCTCGTGACTCGCCAACGTGCGCACCAGCGGCCCCGCCTTGCCTTCCGGCCGCAACGCAGCGTCGACGGGCCAGGCCACTTCGTCACACACCCGCATCATCGCGCTGGCGAGAGCGGTCGCCGTGCGTAGGGCCTCATGTTCGTCCCCGCCATCCAGCGGCTCGGCCACGAACACCACGTCGACATCACTCACGTAATTGAGCTCGTTGCCCCCGGCCTTGCCCATCCCGATGACCGCGAGGCGGCAGGGCGGCGCGTCCTGCGGTAGCCCCGCGAGGGCGACGGCGAGCCCGGCGCTCAGGGCAGCGGCGGCAAGGTCGGCCAGCTCACCGGCGACGTCCTCGACCGACAAGGCGCTGGACAGGTCTCGCGCAGCCAGGCCGAGCAGACAACGGCGATAGGCAGCCCGCAACGCTGCTACGACCTCCGGGCCGCTACTTCTGGCCCGAGCGCCTGCGGTGCCTGAGGTGGTCGGGGAGCGCGGCGGCGCGCCCACGGCGTCGAGCAGTTGCCACTCCAACCCGAGTCGGCTCGGCCGTACCGCGGCCAGGTCGTCGTCCAGCAGCACCCGCCAATCGGCCGGGTGAGCGACCAGGTGGTCACCGAGTGCGTCGCTCGTACCGAGTACGGCAAGCAGGCGGCCACGCAACCCCGCCCGCTCGCGTACGGCGGCGAGCAGCGGGCTGGTCCGGCCCGGCTGCGCTTCAGCGGCCACCAGTCGACCCAGCGCCGCAACGGCGAGGTCCGGATCGGTGACGTCTGCGAGTGCGCGGACCACCTCGTCTGCTGCCGGATCAGCGGCTGCGCCGTCGCGCCACAGGCCGAGCTCGACGAGGACGCCCTCGGCAACGCGCGGCTCGACAAACCCCAGGCGGACAAGCCGCGACCACGTGGTCGTGCCGCGCGAGGACGCGTCGGGAGCGGTCACACGACTGGCAGGTAGGTGCGCGTCTCGCCACGTACGAGAGCGGCGAAGCGCTGCACGAACGGCTGCCAGACCTCGGCCACCTCGTCCAGTTCGCCCACCGCCCGGTCCGCGAGCGCATCCGGGTCCATGCCCAGCTCCCGGATGGCCTCGGCATCCGCCGCAGCCCAGGCCCGGAGCATGTCCGGCGGGGTCTCGATGTGAAATTGCAGGGCGTAGGCCCGTGCGCCGACGCGAAACGCCTGGTTTGCGTAGCGGGGGCTGGACGCGAGCAGGGTGCTGCCCGGCGGCAGCTCGACGACGGCATCCCAGTGCCACTGGATCACCACCGGCGACAGGGGTAGCTCGCCGAACACCTCGTCGTCAACCGCGGCATCGCGCTTAGCCACCAGTCGGGCGCCGAGCTCGGGACCGTCCTCGCCCGACACCACGCGACCACCCGTCGCCTGCGCCAGCAACTGCGCCCCGAGGCAGATCGCCATGACCGGTACGTCTTCGGCGACGGCGGCGGCGAGCAGCGCCTTGGTCTGGGCCAGCCACGGCGCGGACGAGTCGTCGTAAGCCTGCTGCGGACCGCCCATCACGACCAGGGCGTCGTATCCGGACAGGTCCATCGGTAGCGCTTCTCCGGTCCACGGCCGGCACTCCACCAGCTCGACGCCGGCTGCTGGCAGCCACTCGGCCAGGGTCCCGGACGTCTCGGTCTCGGTGTGGGTGATGACCAGCGCGCGCGCCACGGTCAGCTCACAGAACGGGCAGGTAGCGGTTGAGCTCGAACGGCGTGACCTCGGACCGATAGGCCTGCCACTCCGCCCGCTTATTGCGCAAGAAAAAGTCGAAGACGTGCTCGCCCAAGGTCTCGGCGACCAGCTCGCTGTTTTCCATCGCGGTGATGGCCTCCGCTAGCGAGGTAGGCAGCGGCGTCATGCCCATGGCCCGCCGCTCGTTCTCCGTCAGCGACCACACGTCATCCTCGGCGCCGGGCGGCAGCGGATATTCCTCCTCGATGCCCTTAAGCCCGGCAGCAAGCAGCACCGCGAAGCACAGGTAAGGATTGGTGGCGCTGTCGGGGCTGCGGATCTCGACCCTGGTGCTGTTGCCCTTGGTGGGCTTGTACATCGGCACCCGGACGAGGGCGCTGCGGTTGTTGGAACCCCAGCACGCGTAGGGCGGAGCCTCGCCGCCCGAGACGAGCCGCTTGTAGGAGTTGACCCACTGGTTGGTCACGGCGGTGATCTCAGCGGCGTGCTTGAGCAGCCCGGCGATGAAGTGCCGCCCGACGCTGGACAGTTGCAGCGGATCAGCCGGGTCGTGGAAGGCGTTGCGGTCGCCCTCGAACAGCGACAGGTGGGTGTGCATCCCGCT
>JBKJLP010000467.1:0-6088 GCA_046596735.1 Mycobacteriales bacterium
CGACCAGTACTTCCGCCAGTACCTCCCGGCTGAGGACGTCATCTACAGCTTCGTGAAGGTGATGATCTTCGCCGTCATCATCATCTTGATCCACTGCTACTACGGGTACTACGCCAGCGGTGGTCCGGCCGGCGTGGGCGTGGCCGTCGGTCGCGCGGTCCGCACTGCGATCGTCGCCGTCAACGTCATCGACTTCTTCCTGTCCCTTGCCATCTGGGGTGCGACGACCACCGTCAGGATCGCCGGCTGATGGGCGAGCGTCGCGAGACCATCGGATCTGAGGGGGCGCGGGCATGAGTGCTCCAGTTGCGCTCGGGCGCGCCGCGATCGTGCGGCGTCGCCTGTCCGGCGTGGCGTTCATCGTGATCGTCGCGCTCCTGATCGCGCTCACCGTGGCGCTCTACCAGAAGGCCTTCACCTCGATCGTCCGGGTCGACCTCAAGACCGACCGCATCGGCAACCAGCTGTCGGCTCCTGCCGATGTGAAGCTGCGTGGAGTGCTCGTCGGCGAGGTGCGCAAGGTGCGCTCGAACGGGAGCGGCGCGACGGTCGAGATCGCCCTGAAGCCTGAGAAGGTCAAGGACATCCCGGCCAACATCTTGGCCCAGCTGATCCCCAAAACCCTGTTCGGGGAGAAGTACGTCCTGCTCGTGTTCCCGGACCAGCCGGCACAGGAGCGGATCAAAGCAGGCGACGTCATCCCGCAGGACCGCTCCCGCACGGCGCTCGAGACCGAAAAGGTCATCGATGACCTCATGCCCCTGCTGCAGAGCCTGAAGCCGCAGGACCTCTCCAAGACGCTGAACGCTCTGTCGACCGCCTTGCGCGACCGCGGCGACAAGTTCGGCGCCAACCTCGCAAGCGCGGGGAAGTACTTCGCACGGTTGAATCCCTCGCTCCCAACGCTGGCTCAGGACATGGCGGGGCTGGCCGACTTCTCCAACAACACGGCCGACGCGACGCCGGCGCTGCTGACGGTGCTGGACAACCTCTCTGCCAGCAGCCGCAACCTCGTGCAGGAGAAGGCGTCGCTGGACTCCTTCTTGACCTCGACGACGACGTTCGCTGCGAGCGCCCAGTCGATCCTGGCGCAGAACGAGTCGCGCCTGGTGACGCTGGCCCGGGACTCTCTTCCTTCCTTGAACCTCTTCGCGCGGTACTCCCCAGAGTTCCCCTGCCTGCTCGCGGGACTCGCGCGCTACAACCCGATCGTCGAGAAGACGTTCGGCGGGCTCACCCCGGGGCTGCACATCACGGTCGAGGTCACCGAGGACAACGGCCCGTTCGTCCCGGGCCAGGAGCCGAAGTACAGGGACAGCCGCCCGCCGTACTGCAACGGGCTGCCTAGGCCGAAGGTCCCCCAGGGCGACGCTTCCTTCGACGACGGCTACCGGACGAGCACCACGCCGACGTCAGCGGCCGCCTCGCTGTACCTCGACCCGACGTCCGGGACGGACGCGGCCCTGGTCGCCGTCACCGCGCCGGTCCTCGGCGTCTCCATCGACCGGGTCCCTGATCTGGTCACCATGCTGTTCGGGCCAGTAGCCCGCGGAACCACGGTGGGGCTCGTATGAAGACAACCAGTTCCCTCATCAAGCTGATCGTGTTCATGGTGGTGACGTCGTTCCTGACGCTCGTCCTAGCAGCGACCATCGGCAACTTCGGCAGTGGCAAGGCCACCAGCTACCACGCGCAGTTCTCCGACGTCACCGGGCTGCTGCCCGGCAACGAGGTGCGGATCGCCGGGGTCAAGGTCGGCAAGATCAAGAAGGTCGCGCTCAAGGGCAAGCTCGCGGATGTGACGCTGAGCATCGAGGGAGACAGGCGCCTCACCAGCGCCAACATCCTTGCCTTGCGCTACCGCAACCTCGTCGGGGAGCGCTACCTCGCCGTCGTTGAGGGCACGGGCTCGGCCGACACGCTCAAAGCCGGCGCCACCGTGCCCCTCGCGCAGACGCGCAACGCCCTGGACCTCACGATCTTGTTCAACGGCTTCCGGCCGCTGTTCCAGGCGCTGGATCCCAAGACCGTCAACGACGTGTCGTTGGAGATCATTCAAACCCTGCAGGGTGAAGGCGGCACGGTGGACGCCCTCCTGCGGCGAACCGCCTCGCTGACCAACACCCTGGCCAACAAGGACGCGGTCATCGGCAGGGTCGTCGACAACCTCACTAGCGTCTTGGACACCGTCGACAAGCGCGACGCTGACCTGAACGACCTCGTGACGCAACTACAGCGGTTGGCCTCGGGCTTCGCCCAGGACCGGCAGACGATCGGTGCCTCCATCAGTGGGGTCGCCGACCTCGCGGACGCCACCACCGGGTTGCTCACCAGCATCCGGCCTGGGCTCAAGGGTGACATCGCCAGCCTGCAGTCTCTCGCGAAGAACCTCGACGACAGCAAGGCCGTCGTCGACGGGGTGCTGCAGCGCCTGCCGGACAAGCTGAACCGGATCATCTCCACGGCGACCTACGGCGGCTGGTTCAACTTCTACCTGTGTGGCGTCGACATCGGCGGCACACAGGTCGTCAACTCGGCTGCGAGGTGCCAGAAGTGACCCCGTTCCGCGAGATGAACAAGACCGTGATCGGCGCGGTCGGACTCGGGCTCATCCTGCTGCTGCTCGTCGGCGCGTTCAAGACCGACTCGCTACCCGTCATCGGCGGCGGCAAGGTCTACTACGCCGACTTCACCGAGGCGGCGGGCCTGCAGCAGATGGACGAGGTCCGGGTGGCCGGTGTCAAGGTGGGCAAGGTCGTCGGGATCGATCTCGGCGCTGACCACGTCGTGGTGAAGATGCGGATCAAGGACGTCGAGCTGGGGCCCCTCACGAAGGCCGCCATCAAGATCAAGACCGTTCTGGGGCGCAAGTACGTCGCACTCGAGCCCGATGGCGACGGAGCCCTCAACCCCTCGACGCACATCCCGGTCAGCCGCACCACCGCACCGTTCGACATCTCGCCGGCCTTCCAGCAGCTGGCTGACACCGTCGGCGGGATCGACAGCGTGCAGCTGGCCAAGTCGTTCACGACCTTGGCTGATGACTTCCGGAACACACCTGCGGACGTCAAGGCCTCGCTCAACGGCCTGTCCCGTCTGTCGACGACGATCGCTTCACGGGATGAAAAGCTTCGGATCCTGCTGGACCGGGCGCAGGGCGTGACGACGGTGCTCGCGGCGCGGGACCAGGACCTCGTGGGCTTCCTCGGCGACAGCAACCTCATCCTGCAGGAGGTCAGCGCGCGGCGGGACGCGATCCACCGGCTGCTCACCACGACCACTGCCCTCTCGACGCAGCTGACCGCGCTGGTGCGCGAGAACCGCGCAACGCTTCGGCCCGCGCTGGCCAGCCTGCGCAACGTCTCGGCGGTGCTGCGCAAGAACCAGGCCAACCTCGATCGCAGCCTGAACGAGCTGGCGCCCTTCCTGAGGGTCTTCGCCAACAACCTCGGCAACGGGCGCTGGTTCGACACCTACGTCTACAACCTGACGAACCCCTCGGGCTTCGCGCCGTGCACCAACCCGAAGGGATGCTTCTGATGAGCCTGCTCCGGCGTGCGCTCGCCGCCACCACCTCTGCGGGCTTGCTGCTCGGCGTCTCAGGATGCGGGATCTTCGGCGGGGGAGACACCAAGCACTTCTCCGCCGACTTCGACCGTGCGATCGGCGTCTACGTCCACAGCGACGTTCGGGTGCTCGGGGTCAAGATCGGCGAGGTCACCAAGATCACGCCCAAGGGCACCAAAGTGCACCTCGACATGACCTACGACGCCTCTTACAAGATCCCGAAGGACGCGACGGCGATCCTGTTGGCGCCGTCGATCGTGTCGGACCGCTACGTCCAGATGGCACCGGTCTACACCGGCGGAGACACCTTGGCGGACGGGACCAACCTCGGCCTCGAGCGGACCACCCAGCCGGTCGAGCTCGATGAGATCTACAAGAACCTCGACACGCTCAATGTCGCCCTTGGCCCAGATGGAGCCAACCGCAAGGGCGCCCTGTCTGATCTGCTGAAGGTGTCGGCCGCCAACCTCGATGGAAACGGCGGCGCGCTGAACTCCACGCTCACCGGCGTCTCGCAGGCGGTCAAGACCTTGGCGGACTCGCGGACGGGCCTGTTCTCCACCATCAGCAACCTCCAGGACTTCACGACCACGATCGCTGGCAACGACGCAACTGTCCGAACGTTCAACACCCGGCTCGCCCAGGTCGCCACGCAGCTCAACGGTGAACGCGACGACCTCGCCCTCGCCGTCAAGCAGCTGGCGGCAGCGCTCGCGGAGGTGGCGTCGTTCGTCAAGGAGAACAAGGACAACCTCACGGCCAACGTCACCGACCTGGCTTCGGTCACGAAGGTCCTCATTCACCAGAAGCGGGCGCTTCGCGAGGTCCTCGACACCGCCCCGACGGCGCTGTCGAACCTTCAGCTGGCCTATAACTCCAGGTCCGGGACGCTGGACACCCGCGACAACAGCGGCGCCCAGGGCGGTGCGGCAGGGGTGCTGTGCAACCTGCTCGCCGTCGCCGGTCAGTCGCCGACTGCCTGTCAGACTTTGGTCGGCGGCATCATTCCCAACGCCGCAAGCAGCCCGAAACCCATCACGTACTCCCGGGATCTGACGCTCGGCGGCATCCTGGCGGCGCAGTCATGAGGCGCGCAATCCGCTGGATCGGGCTGACGGCCGTCTGCGCGTTGACGTTGTCTGGCTGCAAGTTCCAGGGTGCCGCGAGCTTCCCGCTGCCCGGTGGCGTTGGCGGCGGTGGCTACAGGGTCAGCATCGAGTTCGACGACGTCCTGGACCTGGTGCCGCAGTCGGCGGTCAAGGTCAACGACGTGACGGTGGGCTCGGTGCGCGAGATCGAGGTGTCCAAGAGCGGCTACACCGCGCTGATCACCGTTCAGATCAAGAAGGACGTCGTCCTGCCGGAGAACACCCTCGCGCAGCTGCGGCAGACGTCGCTGCTCGGCGAGAAGTTCGTCAGCCTGGTCGCGCCGGACAGCCCTCAGGGGCGCTTGCGCGAAGGCATGTTCATCGGCAAGGACCGCACCCGTCGCAACGCCGATATCGAGGAGGTGCTCGGTGCCCTGTCCCTCGTCTTGAACGGTGGCAGCATCGAGCAGCTGCAGGTCATCAACAGCGAGCTCACCAAGGCGCTGAAGGGCCGCGAGACCGAGGTCCGCGCGTTCCTGACCCAGCTCACCGGCTTCGTCGGGGGCCTCGATGACCAGAAGGGCCAGATCGTGGCGGCCCTCGATGGCCTGGACCGGCTCACCTCCAAGCTGGCTGCGTCCCGCCAGACCCTCGACGTCGCCCTGCGAGACCTGCCCAAGGGTGCCGCGGTCCTGGCTGACGAGCGCGCCCAGCTGACCCGCGTCCTGTCGGGACTGAACAACCTGGGCAGCGTCGCCACTCGGGTCATCGCGGCAACGCAGCAGAACACCGTGGCGGACCTGCGTGCACTGCAGCCGATCCTCGGTCAGCTCGCCAAGGCCGGCAAGGATCTCCCCAACGCCCTCGAGCTGCTCACGACCTACCCGTTTCCGCGGACGGTCACCCTGCCCGGCGGCAAGGGTGGCATCCGCGGCGACTACGCCAACCTGTTCGTCACGGCGGACGGCAGCGTCAACAACCTCCTCAACAACCTGACGGGCGGCGGACTGCCACCGCTGCCTCTGCCCGGCGGTTCGTCGACCACGCCCCTTCCGACGCCCACCCTGCCGGTCGCCCCGCCGAGGCTCCCGCTGCTGACGGGGCTGGACCTCGCCGGTGACGGAGCGGCGCAGGACCTGGCCCGCATGCTCGTCGGAGGCCTCTCGTGATCACCCGGCAGACCCGCCTACAGCTGCTGGTCTTCGCGATCATCGGCATGCTCGGGATCGCCTACGCCGGCGGGAAGTACGCCGGGCTGGGGCGTTTGGTGCCCGGCTACGACCGCGGCTACCTCGTCAACGCCGAGTTCAGCGACTCCGGTGGCATCTTCAAGGGGGCCGAAGTCACCCAGCGCGGTGTGCCGGTCGGCAAGGTCGAGGACATCTCGCTGAGCAAGACCGGTATCACCGTGGCGCTGCGGCTCAAGCCTGGCA
>JBKJLP010000490.1:0-5481 GCA_046596735.1 Mycobacteriales bacterium
GTCGCTGACCGAGTCCATATCGCCGACGATGACATCGGGCGTGTAGCCCGCCTCGATCAGCGCGTCGGCGCCGCCGTCAACGCCGAGCAGCAGCGGGCGGTATTCGCGGATGTACGGCCGGAGCACGGCGAGGTCCTCGCGGTAGTCGTAGCCGCGCACCACCACCAGGACGTGCCGCCCAGTGAAATCGGTCCGGACGTCGGGGACGCCGACGCCGTCGAGCAGCAGCGCCCGCTCCTTGAGCAGGTATTCCATCGTGTTCGCGGCGAACGCCTCAAGCTGGGTGTGCAGTCCGGCGCGGGCCTCGGCCATGGCCGCGTCGATGGAGACCGCGTCCTGCTCGGTGCCCTTGGCGACCACACTGTCGCCGGCGTAGATCGTGCCCCCGTCGATGCGGACGACATCGCCCTCGCGCAAGGCAGCGAAGACCTCGGTGCCGACGTCGTCGACCAGCGGGATACCGGCCGCGAGCAGGATCTCGGGACCGAGGTTGGGGTAGCGACCGCTCGTGCTCGGCGCGGCGTTGATGACCGCCGAGACCTTGCAGCTCACCAGGGCGTCGGCGCTGACCCGGTCGATATCCACGTGGTCGATCACCGCGACGTCGCCGGCGCGCAGGCGTTTGGTGAGGTCCTTCGTACGGCGGTCCAAGCGGACCGTGCCCACAATGCCGGGCAGGCCGTCGCCTGACCGGTTGCGGCGCAGGGACGACAACCTCATCAGTGCCGAGTCTGCCAGAGGGCACGGCCTGAGACCTGCTGTACGCGCCGCAGGCGGATCAGTTCTTGGCGGAGGCGGCGACGGCCAGCAGTTCTTCGGCGTGGCCTCGGGCCAGGCCGCTGTCGAGGCCAGCCAACATGCGCGACAGTTCGGCGACCCGTGCCCCGTCGTCGAGGGTGACCACACCGCTGCGGGTCACCGCACCGCCATCGGCGCTCTTCTCGACCAGCAGGTGGCGGTCGGCAAAGGCGGCGACCTGCGGCAGGTGGGTGACCACGACGACCTGGTGGTCGCGGGCGAGGCGGGCAAGGCGACGGCCCACCTCGACGGCCGCCTTGCCGCCGACGCCAGCGTCGACCTCGTCGAAGACCATCAACGGAACGGGGTCCGAGCCGGCGAAGACCACCTCTACGGCCAGCATCACCCGGGAGAGTTCGCCGCCACTGGCTCCCTTGTGCAGCGCGCGCGGGGGCGCCCCCGGATGGGCGACGAGGAGCAACTCGACATCGTCGACCCCCTCTGGGCCTGCGGCCAGCCGGCGGCCGGCGACCTCGAGCCCGTCGGCGGCCTCGCGCTGGGTCACGACGGCGCTGACCACGGCGTGCGGCATGGCGAGGTCGACCAGTTCGGCCGTGACGGCGCTGCCAAAGCTCGCCGCGGCGGTCGAGCGCGCCTGCGACAGCGCCTGCGCGGTGCGCCCCAGCGACTGCGCGAGCAAGCCTTCCTCCTGGGCCAGTGCGCCGATCGCGTCCTGGGCGCCGTCCAGCGTCAGCAGGCGGTCCCCCGCCTGCGCGGCCCACGCGAGCACGCCGTCGAGGTCGTCGACCGCATGCCGGCGAATCATGGCGGTCAGCGTGGCGAGGCGCTCCTGCGCGGCGGCGAGCCGCAGCGGGTCGACCTCGGCCGCCGCAGCGTAGGAGGCCAGCTCTGTCGCGACGTCGACGAGCAGGTGGCCAGCCTCGGCCACCCGAGCGGCAAGCGCACCGAGGGCTGGGTCGTGGTGAGCAGCGGACTCGAGCGCGCGGCGAGCCTGCGTGAGCAGGCTCATGGCATCGGTGCTGTCGACGTCGTCGCCGGTGAGCGCGCCGTGCGCGAGCGTGGCGGCGTTGCGCAGGTCGTCAGCGTGGGCGAGCCGGCTGATCTCCGTCTGCAGCGCGGTCGCCTCGCCGGGCAGTGGCTCCGCGTTCTCCACCTCGGCCAGCCCGAGGCGGAGCAGCTCGGCTTCGCGCTCGCGCTCGGTCGCAGCGGCCGTCAGCGCGGCGACGGTGGTGCGCACCTCGCGCAGCCTCGCCCAACCCTGAGCGAAGTCATCGCGCAGCGCCAGCACGTCCTCGCCGGCGAACCGGTCCAGCGCGGCCCGCTGTTGGGCGGGGCGGAGCAACCGCTGCTGGTCGGACTGCCCGTGCAGCGCCAGTACGTATTCGCCGATCTCGGTCAGGACCCCTGCTGGCACCGAGCGGCCGCCGACGTGGGCGCGGGAGCGGCCGTCGGCGCCCACGGTGCGCGTCACGATCAGAACTCCCTCGTCTAGCTCGGCGCCCGCCTCGAGGGCGCGGGTCACCGCAGGGTGATCGGCGGGGAGGTCGAGACGTCCCTCGACGACCGCGTGGATGACACCGGGTCGGACCCGCCCCGCGTCGGCGCGGCCACCAAAGAGCAACGCGAGACCTTGGACGACCATGGTCTTGCCGGCGCCGGTCTCGCCGGTCACCACGGTTAACCCCGGCGACAACTCGAGAACAGCCTCGTCGATGACGCCGAGGCCGGTCAGTCGCATCTCCTCCAGCACCAGGCCGACACTAGGCCCGCGGTCGGTCACCTTCGCGTCGGCCACGCCAGCCCTCGACGGGCAGGTCGAACTTTTCGACCAGGGTGTCGGTGAAAGGCCGCTGCTGGGTGTGGGCGAGGAGCACGGGGGTCGCACCGCGGCGCACCTCAACCCGGGCCCCGTGCGGCAGCGCCCTCGTACGCCGGCCGTCGCACGCGATGACTGCCGTAGCGCCCCCTGGCAGGACCTCCATTGCCAGCGTCGACGCCGGTGAGGTCACGAGCGGCCGGGCGAACAGAGCGTGCGCGCTGATCGGGATGAGCAGCAGCGCCTCGACCGCCGGCCAGACCACGGGGCCACCGGCCGAGAACGCGTAGGCCGTGGATCCGGTCGGAGTGGCGGCGATCACGCCGTCGCACCCCCAGCGCGACAGTGGGCGACCGTCGACCTCGACAACGACCTCGAGCATGCGTTCGCGGGTGGCCTTCTCCACGCTGCACTCGTTGAGCGCCCACCCGGTGTCCACGACGGTGCCGTCGATCGCGACGTCGACGTCCAGCGTCATGCGCTCGTCGACGACGTACGCCTTGTCCAGGATCTGGTCGATGGTGGTCTCCAGGTCCTCGGGCTCGGCGTCGGCGAGGAACCCGACGCGGCCGAGGTTGACCCCGAGCAGCGGGACACCGGCGTCGCGGGCCAGTTCGGCGGCGCGCAAGATCGTCCCGTCGCCGCCCAACACCAGGACCAACTCGGCTCCGGCAGCTGCGGTGGACCCGCGCGCGCCGCTGCAGAGCTCGGCGTCGGCCAATCCCAGCTCGGCGGACTCCTCGGCGACCACCCGCACGCTCACGCCAGCCGCCCGTAGCCGCGACACGACGAGGTGCGCTGCCGTGGTGGTGGCTTCGCGGCCGGTATGGGCCAGGAGGAGCACGGAACGCGTCACGACGCGCAGCCTCTCACCCGCGGCGTCACTGCGGCCCCTCGGCTACCGCCCGCCGCAGCGCGTCGTGGTCCAGCGGCGGTGCGTCGGCGCGCAGCCAGAGGAAGAACTCGACGTTGCCACTCGGACCCGGCAGCGGACTCGCGGTCACTCCGCGCACGCCCCACCCCAGCGCGGCAGCGTCCGCGGCAACGCTCGCGACGGTTTCGGCGCGCAGCACCGGGTCGCGGACGACACCTCCGCTGGGAAGCCGCTCGCGCCCGACCTCGAACTGCGGCTTGACCATCGGGATGAGGTCGGCCCCCGGACCGCAACAGGCCACCAACGCGGGCAGGACCAGGCGCAGCGGGATGAACGACAGATCAGCCACGACGAGGTCGACCGGACCACCGATCTGCGCTGGCGTCAGGGTGCGGACGTTGGTCCGGTCCAGCACGGTGACACGCTCGTCGCTCTGCAGGGCCCACACCAGTTGTCCGTAGCCGACGTCGACCGCGACCACGTGCGTCGCTCCCCGGCTGAGCAGGACGTCGGTGAACCCGCCCGTGCTCGCGCCGGCGTCAAGCGCCCGCGTACCGGCCGGGTCGTAGCCGAAGACGTCCAAGGCACCGGCGAGCTTGTGCCCACCACGCGAGGCGTACGACGGACCCGTCTCGGCCCGCACCACGACCGGGGTCGCGGCATCGACCGCGGTCGCCGCCTTGCTCGCGACCTGACCGGCGATCGTCACGCGGCCGTCCGTGATCAGCGCGGCTGCGTGCTCGCGGCTGCGGGCCAGTCCGCGACGGACGAGTTCAGCGTCCAGGCGAGCCCGCCGCACCCCGCTCTCGTCAGCTCTCGTCGAGTGCGGCGAGCGCATCCTGCAGAAGGCGGTGCACTTCGTCGTACACGCTCACGTGCTCCGACAGCGGCCGTTCACCCACGTCCGTCAGGGCCAACTCCGCCGACTCGATCGGGGTCACGAGGAACTGCCCGCCTTCTTCGCCGGAGCCTTCTTCGCCGGAGCCTTCTTCGCCGGAGCCTTCTTCGCCGGAGCCTTCTTCGCCACGGGACTGGCGCCGAGGCTGCGCAGCTGGCCCTCGAGCTCACGGACCCGCCGGCTGAGCTCATCAACCTCGTCGTGGGAGGCGAGCCCGACGCGACCGAGAGCGCGGTCGAGCTCGAACTTGACCAGGGCGGTCACGGCCTCGCGGTTGGACCGGCTCTGCTGCACCAAATCTTCGGCGAGCGACGTCACCTGTTCGGCCGTTGCCTCGCCCTGGGCGACCAGCGCCTTGGCGGCGGTGATCGCGCGCTGCTTGCTGATATCGGTCAGGCCACTCGCCAGGGCCAGGTAGCTCTTGAGCGCGTCACGCACGGGGACCTCCGGAAGAGCGGAAAGGGACGCCACCGTACCGCTGCCCCGCAGGTCAGCGAAGGCTGCCGCTCCGGTAACGTCCGCGCGTCGGGAGCGCCCGGCCGGGAGGAGGGACGCAGGTGGCCACGCTCGAGGAATGCCAGGCGTCAGTGGCGTCCCTGGTCGAGCGGCTCGAGCAGGTCGATCCCGCAGTGCGCCGCAAGTACGCCGTCGAGCGCACGATGGCGTGTCGAGTGCGTGATCTCCACGTCGTCTTCTTGGCCGAGTTCGCCGAGGACGGGACGATCAGCGAGGTCGTGACGGCCGAATCAGGCACGGCCCAGGTGCGGCTCTCCGCGAGCAGCGATGACCTCATCGCCCTGATCGAAGGCCGACTGGCCCAGGCCGTCGGACGCCTGCGGATCGACGCCAGCATGCTGGACCTGCTCAAACTGCGCGCGCTGCTCTAGCGCTGACGGCGCAGCGTCAGCGACGGACGCCGCGCACCGGTGCTCCGCGGTCGGCCTGCCACCAGGCGAGGGCACAGGCCGCGCGCAGCGCCTCGGTGCTGTGACCTGAACTTTCTATCCAGCCGTCCACCAGATGTGCCTGCTCAACTCCGCAGCGTGAGCTCTCACCCTCGACGTGCACTTCAGGGTGAGTCTCGATCAGAGCGCGAAGGTCAGCGCTCAGGTAACTCGGGCGGCTGCCGACCGG
>JBKJLP010000001.1:0-3962 GCA_046596735.1 Mycobacteriales bacterium
ACCGGTGAAGATCCGGTAAGTGCCGCCGTAGGCCTTGTCCGGGATGACGACGTGGGAGCCGGGGGCCGCGACGGTGCGGAGCAGGCAGTCTTCCGCGGCGAGGCCGCTGGCGAAGGCCAACCCGCGGGCACCGCCCTCGAGCGCAGCGAGGCAGGTCTCCAGAGCCGTACGCGTGGGGTTGCCGCTGCGGGAGTATTCGTAGCCCTTGTGGACGCCGACCTCGGACTGCACGTAGGTGCTGGTCTGGTAGATCGGCACGACGACCGCGCCCGTGGTCGGGTCCGGGTCCTGGCCGGCGTGAATCGCCAGCGTCTCGAACCCGTACCCGCCGTCAGCCCACTCGTCACTCATCGACCGAGGGTACGACGCGCTTGACCCCCGCAGACCGCACGTGGAATCTGAGATAGACAAAGGGGACGCCCACTCCTGGATGGACTTGCCATGCGCCGCCTGATCCCCGCCCTGCTCAGCCTCGCCCTCCTCACCGGCGGGCTGGCCTTTCTGACTGCCGCAGCCCCCGCGGGCGCCGCCGAGGCTGTCAGCGACGCCCCCATCCCCCAGGTCGCTTGCGGCCCGGGTGCACGTCCGGAGACCGACATCCAGGGGCGCTTCCCCAAGACGGAGTTCGACGACGGCAGTTACGTGAAGGGCCACAACTGCAACGCGACACAGCTCGGTCACGTGGCCAGCGCGGGCGGCTTCCGGGTGGAGCGCTACGTCGACAAGGCCGGCCACGAGTGCGCCTACTACGACAGCACCCTGCTGTTTCCGGGCAACATCGCGGCGCCGAACGGGCCCGGCGTCTACGTCCTGGACATGACTGACCCGTCCGCGCCGAAGCTCACCGACACCCTGACCACGCCGGCGATGCTCTCGCCGCACGAGTCGATGCGGGTCAACCAGGCGCGCGGGCTCATCGCGGCCGGTCAAGGCGCGGCGGCCACCGAGCCTGCGTTCGTTGACGTCTACGACCTGACCGCTGACTGTCGTACGCCCGTCCTGAAGTTCAGCGGTCCGCTGGGCATCTTCGGGCACGAGAGTGCCTTCGCCCCGGACGGCAAGACGTTCTACGTCACCGGCACCGCTGCCCCGACGCTGGTGGCGATCGACCTGACCAACACCAGCATGCCGGGCATCGCCTGGGTGACCCCCGGCAAGAACTTCCACGGGATGAACATCTCCGACGATGGCAACACCCTCTACGCCGCGGACGCCGGCACCGGTCGACGCGGGCTCACCATCCTGGACGTCACCCAGGTGCAGAAGCGCGTGCTCAACCCGACGGTCACCGAGATCAGCCATCTGACCTGGCCGACCGTGTCCATCCCGCAGAACGCCGATCCCTTCACCCGCAACGGTCACCACTACCTGCTCGAGATCGACGAGTACAACTCGCGCACCCTCAACGGCGGAACGACGTACGACGCGACCTCACTCATCGGCGCAGCCCGGATCATCGACATCGAGGACCCGACCAAGCCGTTCGTGGTGTCCAACCTGCGCCTCGCGGTGCACCAGACCGAGGCCCGCACGGGTGACTCGCGCAACGACCCGGGAGCATCGAGCGGTGTCCAGGGCTACGCGGGCCACTACTGCTCGCTGCCGACGCGTACGGACCCGACGGTCGTGGGCTGCAGCATGATCGCCTCAGGCCTGCGGCTGTTCGACATCACCGACGTGGCTCGCCCGGTCGAGGTGGGCTACTTCAACAAGCCCAGTACCGGTGGTGGCTACGCCATGTCCGCGCCGGCGTACGTCCCGGAGCGCAACGAGATCTGGTACTCCGACGGCAACACCGGCTTCTACGCGCTGAAGCTGTCCGGACCGGCCCGGCTGAGCGGACTGACCGCAGCGCCCGTCGTGAAGCCGGCGCCGGTCGCTGCGCCCACCGCGCCTCGGCCCTCCGGCGGCGGCCCGCTCCCCGCCACCGGCCTGCCGCAGGTCCTGCCCTGGCTCGCGGCCCTGCTGGCCCTCACCGCCGGCGGCCTCGCCGTCCTGCGCCGCCGCGCGCCTAGTGGCTTGCGGACAGGAAGCCGAGGACGTCCTGGCGGGTGAGCACCCCCACGGGGCGACCGTCAGCAACGACGACGGCAGCGTCGGCGTTTTCCAGCGCGCCCATCGCGTCGTGGACCGACTCCCCGGCACCGACCAGCGGCAGCGGCGGTGACATGTGGTCCTGCAACCGGTCGGCGAGCGCGGCCCGGCCGCTAAACAGCGCGTCCAGCAGGTCGCGGTCGTGCACCGCTCCGACAATCTCCGCGGTCATCACCGGCGGCTCCGCGCGTACGACGGGCATCTGGGAGACGCCGTACTCCCGCAGGATGTCGATCGCCTCACGCACGGTCTCGGTCGGGTGGGTGTGCACGAACGACGGGATCGACCCGACGTTGCCCTTGCGGGCCATCACGTCACCGACGGTCTGACCACTGTCGGCCTGCAGGAAGCCGTAATCGGCCATCCACTCGTCGTTGAAGATCTTGCTCAGGTAGCCCTTGCCGCTGTCCGGCAGCAACACGACCACGACCGCGTCCGGCCCGGCAGCAGCAGCCACCTCAAGTGCGGCCACCACCGCCATACCGCACGAGCCCCCGACGAGAAGTCCCTCTTCGCGGGCGAGCCGGCGGGTCATCGCGAACGAGTCGCGATCGGACACCGCGATGATCCCGTCCGGGATCGTTGCGTCGTAGGTCGTGGGCCAGAAGTCCTCGCCGACACCCCCGACGAGGTACGGACGACCGTCGCCACCGCTGTAGACCGACCCGACCGGGTCGGCGCCGAAGATCTTGACCGCGCCGTTCGAGACCTCCTTGAGGTAGCGCCCGACGCCGCCGAGCGTCCCGCCCGTTCCGGCGCCCGCGATGAAGTGGGTCACCCGGCCGTCGGTCTGCGCCCAGATCTCCGGCCCGGTGCTCTCGTAGTGGGCCCGCGGGTTGTTGGGGTTGGAGTACTGGTCCGGCTTCCACGCTCCAGGCAGCTCGCGCGCCAGGCGGTCCGTGACCGAGTAGTAGGACCGGGGGTCTTCCGGGTCGACGGCGGTGGGACAGACCTCGACCCGAGCGCCGTACGCCCGAAGGACGTCAATTTTGTCCTTGGCGACCTTGTCCGGGCAGACGAAGACGCAGGTGTAGCCCTTCTTCTGCGCCACCAGCGCCAGCCCGACGCCGGTGTTGCCGGAGGTGGGCTCGACGATCACCCCGCCGGGCTGCAGCGCGCCGGAGCGCTCGGCGTCCTCGACCATCGCCAAGGCGATCCGGTCTTTGACCGAACCGCCCGGGTTGAAGTACTCGACTTTGGCTAAGACCTGTGCCGCGACGCCCTCCGTCACCCGGTTGAGCCGGACGAGCGGAGTGTTGCCGACAAGATCGATCATGTGCTCGCTGACCTGCATGGGCGCAGGCTAGCCAGAGCGGCGAGGCTAAGGTCGCTACTCACGAGTAACGAAGGGGGCGCAGCGGATGACGGCAGTGTTGCTCGCCCCAGGTCTGTGGCGGATCCCGACCACGCCGTACGACCTGGTCAACTCGTTCTTGCTCGAGGACGGCGACGGTGGGCTCACCCTCGTCGACGCGGGCCTCAAGCGGGCCCAGCGCAAGATCCTCGCGGCGCTCGCCGAACTCGGCAAGGACCCGCACGACGTACGCCGGATCGTCCTGACGCATGCGCACTCCGACCATGCCGGCGGGCTGGCCGCGACCAAGCAGGCCACCGGCGCCGACGTCCTGGCGCATGACCGGGACGCCTCCTTCCTGCGTGACGGCAAGGCCCCACACATCGACCCGTCCACCCGGATGGGCCGGCTCTTCGGCCGGCTCCCCAAGGGCTTCGCCAAGGTCGAGGTGGCCGAGACCTTCGCCGACGGCGCGCTGCTGCCCGGTGGTCTGCGCGCGATCCACACGCCTGGCCACACCCCGGGCCACGTCTCGCTCCTGCACGAGTCGCCGGTGATCAGCACCCCGGTCGAC
>JBKJLP010000058.1:0-8088 GCA_046596735.1 Mycobacteriales bacterium
CGGCAGATCGGCACCAAGTCGGGTACGGGTGGCTCCTCCGGAGCCCCCTACTTGCGATCCCGGCTGGACCTGCGCTATTACCCCGAGCTCTGGGAACTGCGCAGCTACCTCTAAGGAAGCTCACTCGACACGTAGCGGTGCGCCGCAACCGCACCAGCGGCCACGGCAAGCCCAAGCGCCGCTGCACCAGGAACCCCGCCGGTGGCTGGCAGCGGACCGGTGGCCGGACTCGACGGGACAGCTGGGCGAGCAGGCACGATGGGCGCGAGGCGCACCGGAACCCGCCGCGACAGGACGACCCGGTCGATCTCACGGCCGTTGTCGGTGAGCGCACGCAGCGTCATCGTGGTCGTCTGACCAGGAGCGGCCGGTACGACGTCCACCGCCAGGAAGGCGTAGTTGTCGTAGCGCACCTGAGACCAATCAACAGACTCGGGCTCCTGGACGGCTGGATTGCGGATTGGTGTGTCGGTACCCGGCCCGCGCCAGACGTAGCTGTTGGTCACCTGCGAGCTGGCCCCCGGGTCGCTATCGCTGACCCCGTCACCGCGGTAGCGCTCCTTAGTGCCGTCCTGGAACGGGTACCGGGGACGCCCGCCAGACCCAACAACGATGTAGGTGGTGCCGTCGGTAGCCGGGTGGACGGTGGACCGGTCGGGCGCCTGCCGACCGGAGACGCCACCCTTGATCGGATTGGTCCGCTCGTACTGGTGATTGTGTCCCTGTACGACGAGGTCGACCGCGTACCTGTCGAACAGCGGGGCCAGGGCGTCGCGTACCCCGCCGTCCGAGGCGTGGGTCTTGCTCGTTGAGAACGCACAGTGGTGGAAGAACGCCACGATGAAGTCGATCGATGGGTCCGCGCGGTAGGCCTTCAATTGCTGGTCCAACCAGGTCACCTGGGTACCACCGCTGTAACCGGCGTTGGCCGGAATTTCCGCGGAGAGGTCGTTGGCATCCAGGCTGAGAACCGCGACATTGCCGTGGGTGAACGTGTAGACGGACGGGCAGGCCTTGGGACCGTTGGTCGGCAAGTCCAATCGCAGGGCATGACCGCCGTAGCCGTGCGCGCCGTCGGCCAGCGGAGCGGTGTTCTGCGGCGTGCCGTACAGCGCCTCCATGTCGTGGTTGCCGGTCGCGAACATCCAGGGTGTCACCGATGCGCTCTGCTCGATCATCGCGAAGTAGGCCGACCAGGCGAACGGGTCGTAGTCGTTGAGTTGCGACACCTGAGTACTGAAGGTCTCCGGCGCCCCGAGGCCCTGCGCATCGGCGTAGCAAATGTCCCCAGCCAGGAGGTGGAAGGCCGGCTTCTGCAGGGCTACCTGACGCACGAGGGATGTCGCTGGCAGAGCCGAGCGGCGCGTGTCGCTCGTGGCGTAGCTGTTACGGACGTCCCGACCTGACCTCGGATCGCGTAGGTCGGTGCCGTGGTCGGCCAGCGCGGTGAAGGTGAACGGTGCGGGCACCGTGCCGAGGGCCGGCGCCGTCGTGAAGGTGGCGTCCTGGGTGACGGTGCCGTCAGGCAGGCGGAACCGGTAGTGGTAGGTCGTCCCGGGCGCCAGCCCCATCAACTCAGCGTGCACGAAGAACTGCTCTGCGCCGGTGACCACCGGCCCCACCGTGGGGATCTGTGAAAGGAGTCGGCGCACCTCGACCGGGACAGCGGTGCCGTACGCCTTGGACAGCCCCAGGTCAGCGACGACTGCCCCCGCCGGGGGAGCGCCGGTGAGCTCGCCGGCCAGCCGCATCTGGGTACGCGGGTCGTTGCCAAAACTGAGGCGGCGGCCGGCGACCGTCACACCCGGAATCGCGTAGGCCCGCGACATGGACCGGGCCCACGGGTCCGTGCTCAAGGCCAAGCCGGCCACGACGGCGCCGGCCCCCTTAAGTGCTGCGCGGCGACTGACCGGGTGGCGTCGCAGGTAGGCGCTGATCCAGTCCTGTTGCTCGCCGATCGTCATGTCGGCGGCGAGGTGCGGGGGCACACCGGTGTGCGGGACCTCGTTGCTGATGGCTGCAGTCACGCGCACCAGTAAAGCCGCCTACGTGCTCGCGGCAGCGTCACCAGGGTGGACGTCAGGTGACCGTCCGGTGACCGCTCGGTGCCGTTGCCCGATAGACCTGCGAGAGCCGTTCGCGCGTTGACTCCCGTTAGCCGAGTGGCCACCTGACGTCCCTACGGTCGCCCGACATGGACTCACCGACCCTGTCCCGTCGTTCGCTGCTCCAAGGCCTCGCCGTCGGCGCAGCCGTCACCGCTGGCCCGCTGCGCTGGTGTGATCCCGCGGTAGCGGCTGCCCCGGCCGGCTCGGGCGTCTTCGGCTATGGCGTCGCGAGCGGCGATCCGACCCCCACGGCCGTGATTCTGTGGACGCGGGCCACTCCGTCACCAGCCGCCACCCCCGGCAGCCGCAAAGGGCCACCCGTCACCGTGGTCTGGGAGCTGGCCGGTGACGAAGCCTTCCGCACTGTGCTCCGTCGGGGAGTCGTCACGACCTCAGCTGCGCGAGATCACACCGTCAAGGTCGACGCGGACGGTCTTGCGCCGTACACGCAGTACTTCTACCGCTTCCGCGCCCTGGGAGCGACCAGCCCGGTCGGACGCACCCGAACAGCGCCAGCCCTAGACGGCAGGGACCACGCGCTGCGACTGGCGTTCGTGTCCTGCAGCAACTACACGGGGGGCTACTTCACGCCCTACCGGGCCATCGCCGCGCGCGACGACCTGGACTTCGTGCTGCACCTGGGTGACTACATCTACGAGTACGGGGAAAGCGCCACCGCGCCGGACCGTTACGGACCCAAGGCCTTGGCCGGTAAGCGTGACGGCGTTCCGGCCGCAGAGATTCTGTCGCTCGCTGACTACCGGCTGCGCCACGCGCTGCACAAGGCAGACCCTGACCTTCAGGAGGCGCACCGTCGCCACCCGTGGATTACCACCTTGGATGATCACGAGGTGTCCAACAATCAGTGGGACACGGGTGCCGAGAACCATGGCGCCGCAGAAGGCAGCTTCGCGGCGCGACGGGCCCTCGCCTACCAGTCCTACCTGGAGTGGATGCCGATCCGGCCGACCCCGGTGCCTGACCCGGTGCCCCACCGGGGTAGTCAGCGATGGTTCCGCCGCTTCACCTACGGCAGTTTGGCGGACCTGACGGTGCTGGAAACCAGACAGAACCGCAGCCCACAGATCGACATGCCAGGCCAGTCCAACACCGGGGGTGGATTCATCCCGTCCGCGACACCCGGGCTGGCAGACGCGTCTCGGCATCTGCCCGAGCCCGAACAGTTGAACTACCTCAAGGCCTCGATGGCCGACAAGCGGCGGGCCTGGCACCTCGTGGGAAACAATGTCGTCCTTTCGCCCAACCAACTGCCCGGAATGTTCTTCGGACTGCCCGGTGCCAACCTCATCAACAGCGACGCCTGGGACGGTTACCAGGCCGATCAGTCTGCCGTGATCGCGCACGCCAGAGCGCAGCCTAAGAGCGCCGGTGACACCGTGTTCATGACCGGCGACATCCATTCCTCGTGGGTCTTTGACGTCCCTGCCGACACCCGGACGTACGAGGCAGCAAACAATTCCGTGGCCGTCGAGTTCGTGGGCCCCTCCGTCACCAGCGACGGCTTCACGGAGATCTTCGGCGGTGACGACCAGGCCCTGGCCCTGAGCGCGGCGGTCACCGCCACCAACCCCTGGCTCAAGAAGCTCGACGGCATCGGGCACGGCTTCTGCGTACTTGATGTGACGCGAGAGCGAGTGCAGTGCGACTGGCACTTTCTGCGGAGCGCGATGAGCGACCCACGGCTCGACCCGGAGGCCACCACCGCGTATGCCTTCAGCTACCAGACGCTCGCTGGCAGTCGTCGAGCGAGCTTGTCCAAAGGGCAACTCGGGCGGCGCTCAGACGAACCTGGACGGCCACGCCTCACCCCGGGTCGATGAGCTCGCGAAAATCCAGCCGCCTCAGCGGTCCCGTCGACAGCGAACCATCCGCGCGGGGCACCTGCAGCGGCTGCCCGTCCTGCTCGAACAACACCCCGTCCACAGTCGACAGCGCGGTCAAGGTAAGTACTACCTGACCGAAGCCCAGCACGGCATCGCTGCGTGCACTCGTGTCAGCGGCGGTCGGCACCGAGACGGTTGCCACGGTCTCGCGCAGGCCCGTGAGCATGATGTCCCCATCGAGCGGAAGCACCGTGATGACCCCGTTGGCCTTCTCCGCCGCCGTCGGGCCGGCCGCCAGCGCGGTCACCACCTGCTCTGGGGTTGGCGAGGACGGCACCCGCCGCGGCACCGGTAGGAGCGCGCCGTCGCGCACCATGAAGACGACGATGCGAAAGGTGCCGGTCGGGGGAGCGGTGCGTTCACGGGTGACCGCCTGGTAGGGCGCGGCGCTGGGATCCAGCGCACGTGCCTCTGGGTCGTTCGGTACACCGCAGGCCGTCAGCACGAGCAACGCCAACAGCCACGCTGCGATTCGGCTCACCGTCCGACCTCTGACGGTGTCCCCGCCGGGAGGGAGACCTCGAAGCGGGCACCGCCTCCGGGACCGTTGAGCACACAGACGGAACCACCGTGGGCCGCGACGTGCTGGGCCACCAGCGCAAGCCCCAGGCCCGTGCCGTCCACCGGTCCGATCCCACCGCTGCCGACGGCACCCCTTGCGGAGGCGCGATGCCCGCGCCCGAACCGGTCGAAGATGAGCAACCGCTCCTCTGCGGGCACGCCCGGCCCATGGTCGTCGACGTGCAGCTGCAGGTGGTCGTCGACGACCCGGCAGCTCACCGCGATGACCCCACCTGCATGCCGCTCGGCGTTCTCGAACAGGTTGGCGACGATCCGCTCGTACCGTTGAGGGTCCAGATTCCAGGTCAGCGCCCGCTCCACCGCAATGCTCTCCGGTGCGACGCTGTGCTGCGACGCCAGCCGGAGCAGCAGGTCAGCGACGGCGACCTGCTCGCGCTGAACTGGCTGGTCGCCGCGAGCCAGCTCAAGCAGGTCGGTGACCAGGGTGCCGAACCTCGCCACCTCTGCGGTGACCAGGTTGGCCGCAGCCGCCGAGCGAAAATCGAGACGTGCCGCGCGCCCCGTCAGCACACTGCTCGCCGCGGACAGCGTCTGCAAGGGGGAGCGCAGTTCGTGGCTGACGTCGCCGGCGAAGCGCCGGTCGCGTTCGATGCTGAGGGACAACTCCTCGACCATCTCGTTGAAGGCCGCTGCCAGCGGGGCAAGATCCGGGTCGCCGGTCGGCTCCAGTCGCGCGCCCAGGTCACCCGCCGCGATCCGGCGGGCGGCGCCGGCAACGGACGTCAGTGGACGCAGGATCCGACGGCTGGCCCACCGGCCCAGGAGCGCTGCAGCGATCGTGGTCAGCAACGCCACCGCGGCGAGCGTCCCCGCCAGCTGGCGCAGGGTCCGCTGCAGCTCAGCCTGATCAGTCAGCTCGTAGTAGACCGCCGCCGCGTCGGGGAGTGGAACGCCGATCACCAGGGTGGGCGTGCCCTTGAGTTGCACGCGCTGCAGGCCCGGCCGCCCGGCTTGCGCAAGCGCCCGAAGCGAGGCCGGAACGGCCGCCGTGAACCCCGTGTCAGCGTTGCGGGCGTACCACTGGCCGTCCCGGAAGATCAGCGGCCGGCGACTCTGCCCGGTATCCAGACTGCGCAGGACGTCCACCACTTGCGCCGTGTCACCGGCAAGGCCCTGCCGCACCACGGCGGCGTCGAAGTAGGTGGCCCGAATAGCGGTCCGCTCCCGCTCGTTGATGAGTGACTGCCGGGTGAGCTCGTACGTCGAGAACGCCAACAGCGCGGAGACCCCGAGCGCTCCGGCGGCAAACACCGCGCTCGTCCGGGACCGCAGCCCCAGTCGTCTCACGCGCGACCCGGGATCATGTGAACTTGTAGCCCAGTCCGCGCATGGTGACCAGGTGTTCGGGTTCGGCCGGGTCCCGCTCGATCTTGCGACGAAGACGTCCGACGTGCACGTCCACCAGGCGCTCGTCGCCGAACTCGTACTGCCACACCTGCTGCAAAAGCTGCGCTCGCGACAGGACCTTGCCGTGCCGCTCCGCGAGCACGCAGAGGAGCCGGAACTCGGTGCGGGTCAGCCCGACCGCCTCGCCGGCCAAGCGCACCTCGCCCCCTTCGACATCGATCTCAAGATCGCCGAAGGTGGTGACGGCGGGCGATCCCTCAGCAGGTCGCGCGCGTCGGCGCAGCGCCCGGAGTCGGGCAGACAGCTCCTTGACCGCTACCGGCTTCACGACGTAGTCATCGGCTCCGGCCTCCAGCGCCGCCACAATGTCGTGAGTGTCCTCACGCGCGCTGACGACGATGATCGGTACGTCACTGGAGCGCCGCAGCTCGCGGATGCAGTCGAAGCCGTCCATGCCGGGGAGCATCAGGTCGACCAACACCGCGTCGCACGGGGTCTGGCGCTGGCTGACCAAGCCGAGCTCGGCCGTCGCCACGGCGGTGACGTCCAGGCCTTCCTCCTCTAACGCGAGCTGGAGGGCCAGGCGAATCCGGTCGTCGTCTTCGACGATTAGGACGGTGCTCACGGCTGAATCTCGGACGTCTGCAGGTCGGCCACGCCCCCATTGTGCTGGTTGCGGCTCGTACGGGTGCGTCTGGGCGGGTCGGTCTGTCACGAATTCGACATCAGAGCGCGAACTGACCGCCATGCACATCGCGCAGAGTCTTCGGTAGGCGTCCACGAGGAGGAACCCATGACGGCGTTGCTGCAGGACCAACGGGGATGCACCTGCCCGGTGATCGAGGTCAACGTGCAGGGCGAGCTCGACATGACCGTCGTCCCTCGGCTGCGTGAGCAGTTGGCGGATGCCTTGAGCCTGCAGCCCACTCGGCTCGTCGTGGACCTGTCCGCATGTACGTCCTTCGACGTCTCGGGCATCAACGTGCTCCTGGACGTTCACCGTCAGATCTGGCAGCAGGACGGCCGGCTTACCCTGCGCAACGCGCAGGCCCGCCATCTCCGCCTCCTCGCCCTCATGGGCCTTCGGGACGTCTTCGATCTCGAGGGCAGCTCGTGCGTCAGCCACAACAACACCGAGCGCCGCGACCACGCGGGCCCAGCACCCAGCGCGGCCCGCGTGCCGCTCCAGACGTCGGAGGAGATGGCATGACGATCATCAATCAGGAAGCGCCCAGCTCATTTGAGTCCGAAGTGCGTCACCGCATCGACTCCGAGCGGGTCGTCCTCGCCCAGGCTCGCCGTGAGCAAGACGATGTCCAGCAGGTCATCAGTTCCGCGGTCATCCACGACCTCAAAGCGCTCGCCGAGCGCAACGATGTCGAACTCACACCCGTCGACTGACGCGCTAAGGCTTTGGCCGAACCTTCGCGTTCGGGCCGGTGAAGTTGGCCTGGCTGGGTCGCAAGTGTCGTTCGACGGTGACGGAGGCCGTGCCTAGCCCTCCGACCGTCACGTCGTCCCAGGCTTGCAGCCGATGCGACTCGGCGTCGAAGTAGAGGACGGAGCACTCCAGCGGCGTGGGCTTTTCGCCTTCCAACCCGCGCAGCCCGGCGCCGCCCGTCGACCCCTGGACGAGACGCAAGGTGCCGTCCTCGACGCTCATGCTGCGGGCGTGCCGATGCCCGGCGAGGACCAACGGGACCAAGCCGTCCAGCGGGAGCGCCGACAGCGGGTCGTGCACCATGGCGACCGTGACGAACCCCGGCTGGAGTCGAATCGTCTGCGCGAGCCTTTCGCCCGAGGCGACAACCTGATCGCCGGGGTTGAGACGGGTCGTCTTGTCCGGGGTGAAGCGTGGATCCGCAATGCCGGCTATGCGGATGCCCGCGACCTCCGTCACGGAGTCGTCGAGCACGCGAACATGGGGAAGCGCGGCGAGCGCCTCGACGGTCGCCACTGAGTCATGGTTGCCGCGGACATAGACGTACGGAACCCCGATACTGCCCAAGCTCGTCGCGAACGGGATCTCGGCAGCGCTCCCGTGATCGGTGAGGTCGCCGGTGTCCAGGACGGCGCGCACGTTGAACTTGCCGACCAGCGAGCGGATCAGGTCCACGCCAGCAGGGTTGAGGTGCAGGTCGGAGACG
>JBKJLP010000139.1:0-3404 GCA_046596735.1 Mycobacteriales bacterium
GCCGAGCTCGATCGGGTCCAGCGACATGCCCACCATAAGAACGCGCCCACCGCGGCCGAGGGTGGCGGCGCCCTGGGCCAACACGGCGTTGCTGCCGACCAGGTCGACGGCAAGATCGAGTCCCTTGCCACCGGTCAGCTCCAGGATCCGCTCGGCCAGGCCTAGCTGCGTCGGGTCGAGCGCATGGTCGGCACCGACCTTGAGCGCCCGGTCCCGCGCGGCCTCGACCGGGTCGACGGCGATGATCAGACCAGCGCCGACCAGCTTGGCGACCTGGACGGCGTGCACGCCGAGCCCCCCGATCCCCCACAGCCCGACGCTCTCGGCTGGGGCGAGCTGCGCGCGTCGGACCAAACCTGCGTACGGGGTGCTCACGGCGTCGGCCAGGATCGCGGCCTGCTCGAACGGCAGCCACTCAGGGATCTCGGTGAGCACCATCGCGGGGACCGCGACGTACTGCGCCCACGCCCCGTCGTAGCCGAAGCCCATCACGGCGATGTGCGGGCAGCTGTCGTAGCGCCCGCGGCCGCAGGTGTCGCAGGTCAAGCAGGGCTTGCCGCCGGCCATGACGACGCGGGACCCGGCCGTCCAGTAGACGACGTTGTCTCCGGCCGCGACGACAACACCCGCCGCCTCGTGTCCGGGGGTGACCACCGGCAGTGAGCCGGGCAGCGTGCCGTCGAGCAGGTGCACGTCGCTGAGGCAGATTCCGCACGCCTCCACCCGGACCAGAACCTCGTGTGGCGCAGGTACGGGCACCGGCACCTGCTGCAGTTCGAGGCGCATCGTCGCGGCGTCGAAGCGCGCCGCCGTCATCGTCGTCGGCAAGCTCATGTGAGGAGTCCCTTCAAGGTGCACTGCATGACGGCGCGGGCTTGGTCGGGATCGAGCTGGCGGTCGTCGCGCAGAACGTCCCAGCCGGCAGCGCAGGTAGCGAGGTAGATCCCGGCGCGGATAGCCGCGGCCTGCTTCGCCGGCATCGGATCCAGCTCGGGCGCAAAAACCGCGTCCACCTCGACGTCGCTGGAGGTCACGTAGCGGTCCCGGTTGGACTGCAGCGCAAGGGAAAAAGGTTGGCGCAACCGACTTGCCCGAAACACCGGCAGCAGGGCCTCGAGGACCTTCGCCCGGCGGGCACAGAACAGCTCCAACCGGGCCGGGAAGGGCGCACTCAGCGGCACCGGATCGCCGAGGCCGGCGAGCCGCTTGAGGAAGCGGTCGCCCACCTCGACGAACAGCGTCTCCATGTCGGCGAAGTGCAGGTACATCGTCCGCGCTGAGATGCCGGCCCGCTCAGCGACCCGCTTGGCACTGGGAGAGAGCTCGCCCTCCTGACTGAGCTCGAGCACCGCGTCGATCACGGCGGTGCGCGTACGTCGGGAGCGCTCGCTCCGGCCGTCCAGGCGCGGACCAGCCGCCGGGGCCGTCACCGCTGCGGCGCCGAGGAAATGTGCAGAGTGTCTGCAGTCACGAGCAGAGTGTGGCACCGGACCGACGCGTCCACAACGGTGGTCACGCTGACGGCGTTCTGGTCGCGGCCCCGGCGCCGTCCCAGAGGAGATCCGTCAGGTAGGCCGCCAAGGCCGCACGGCTCAGCACGGGCTCGTCCAACCAGCGCTCCGCTGCCGCCCGCACGGCGCCCACGATGGCGAAGCCCCATGGCTCGGCAACGCCACTGTCCTGGCCGTCAGCGCGCAAGAGGTCCCCGATGAGCCGGCTGACGTGCAGACCCACGACCTGGCCGTGGTCGCCGACGGCGGTCGGCGACGCGGCCGGAGAGCGCAAGGCGAAGCGGTAGAGGTCCGGCTCGGCTTCGACCACTCCCAGGAAAGCGTCGATCCCGCGCGCCAGCAGATCGCGCGGCTCACCTCCAGCGTCGACCGCGAGCACCACAGCCGTCACGAGCCGCTCGCCCACCTCGCGACCAGCTGCGGCGTACAGGTCGGCCTTGTCGTCGAAGTAGCGATAGAAGACCTGCTTGGCGATGCCCGACGTACGGCGTACCTGCTCCATGTCGACGACCGGCCCGTGCGCACGCACGGTGTCCAGGACGGCGTTGATCAACTCGGCCCGACGGGCGACCCGATGGGCAGCCCAGCGCTGTCGCCGGCCGTCGGGGGGGCTGGTGGTCTTCTCGGTCACGCGCTAAGGTTACCCGGACTTGAAGTAACAGATACCTGGAGCTGCCTGATGACCCTCGCCACCGAGCCCCTCGCGGCTGCGGACGCCGACGACCGCTACGCCGCGCTGCTGGACCGCCTGAACGATCTGTCGGTGACCAAGCACTTCGATGCGTACGCCGATATCGACTGGGACGCGCCCGAGATGGCGATGGACCCAAGCGACCCGATCTGGGAACTGGGCTCCGCCGATCCCCTCGGCTCCACGGACTGGTATCAGGCGCTGCCGCAGGAGCGCCGTGCCCGTCTGGGCTGCGACCTTGTCGCGAGCAAGATGAAGACCGGCCTGATCTTCGAGAACATCCTGCAGCGTGGGCTGCTCGAGTTCGCGATGACGCTGCCCAACAACTCCTCGGAATTTCGCTACGCCTATCACGAGGTGATTGAGGAGGCGCAGCACACGCTGATGTTTCAGGAGTTCGTCAACCGCAGCGGTCTGGACGCGGGCGGTCTGTCGTTCTTGGACCGGTTGTCCTCGCGCTGGATTGTCAGCCTGGGCAGGCGTTTTCCGCAGTTGTTCTTCCTCTTCGTGCTGGGCGGCGAGGACCCGATCGACTATGTGCAGCGCCGCGAACTGCGTAGCGATCGGGTCTTGCACCCGCTGCTCGAGCGCATCATGCGCATTCACGTCACCGAGGAGGCGCGCCACCTGTCGTTCGCGCGTCATTACCTGCTGCGCACCGTGCCGGAGCTGTCCGGGCGGCGCAAGGTCGCCCTGGCCGTCGGGTGCCCGCTCATCCTCGGTCAGATGGCCCAGTTGATGCTGAAGCCGTCGCCCCAGATCGTGCGCTCACACCAGATTCCGGACGACGTGATCCGTACGGCGTTCACGGACAACCCGGCTCACCACGCTGAGACGATCGCGTCACTGAAGAAGGTCCGCGACCTGTGCGGCCAGCTCGGGCTGCTGCGACGCCCGTTCCCGCGGATGTGGGACGCGCTCGGTCTGAGCGCTCGCTAACTGCTGCACACTCTCGTCACCCACTGCCCGGAGGATCCTGCTCGTGACCGAGATGACCGCCCGTTCCACCGCGCCCGATCGCGAGGCGCTGCGCGCCAAGTATGCGCAGGAGCGGGACAAGCGTCTGCGCAGCGACGGCAACGCGCAGTACCTCCGGCTTACCGACGAACTCGTCTCGCTCGCGGGTGACCCCTACACGCCGGTCACGCCACGCGAGCCAGTTACCGACGAGGTGACGTTCCTGTTCATCGGCGGCGGGTTCG